>JBAUTA010001263.1:0-1636 GCA_049581985.1 Kovacikia sp. | reverse complement strand
TTCCAACTGTTACTTCAGCACCCAGAAGACCAATCAAAGTAGCCATGATCCCTGCTTTTTGACCTGAAGTTGAATTTGGATCAGTAATCCGATGGACATTGTTGATCTCATCCATTTCTTCTAACTGATTAAGCAAACGACCCGTAGCATCATTGCATTCTTCGTCAGTCAAGGTGGAATCAGTTAGATGAATAGTCAGGTAGATAGAATTCGTATTCATTTTGGGTCTCCTAAGGTGGTTATATTTGACGCTTACTTGTTTATTGGTTCAGAGATCGAGTTTTATTCACACGCACGAAAAGATCGCCCATCCAATTTTCTTGGATGGGCGATCGCTTCACTCTATTGATTCGATAGAACACTCCTCTTGAACAATCTGTCAGTTGCTAAATAAATTCCGAGGCATTGCTTTTTTTATTGCCAAACCAGTTCCAGGGCATCACCTTTTCGACGGTTTTGACAACTTCCTCTCCCGCATCTACGACTGTATTAACACCTGTTTCTACAGCGTTTGCAACTGTATCAGCGGGTGTAATTAAAAGTGGCAGTCAGGGCTAAGCTGCTCTCTGCAAGGGTTTAACCTTATCTACCCCCTTGTTTACGTCTTGCAAGCCTCTTTCTCAAATCTAGACCTACCAAGGGTCACTGCCACTTTTAATTGCACCCTGTATCAGCTGTATCAACAGCTAACTCAGCTCCTTCCTCAGCCACATCCGTCACCCATTCAGAACCCGTATCCCAAGCATCCTCTAATACCTCAGAACCCGTATCCCAAGCATCTGAGATAAACTCAGAACCTGCATCCACAACATCTGATACTGGGTCAGCGATGAAGTCGGGAACACTGATAGAGAAACCCCAATCAACCTCTAATCCAATTCCCAAGGCTAAACCTGCTGCAAGATTGAAGTGAAAAGTGCCATCTTCAAAGCCAATATCATAGTTAGCAGAGGCTCCAATTCCTGCTTGCACCCCAGCCCCCGCATGAACTTCAGCGAGTTGCTGTCCGTTCAAGGATAGCCCTGCACTACCATCAGCAGAAGTCTGAGAGCCAATGAATGCTTCACCACCCAACTCAACACCAACATTGTCTAACGTTAGAGCAAGATCAGCGCTGCCTGCTGCTCTGGAGCCAGCCATCGTTTCCGCGTGACCTTGACTATCAGCTCCTACCGACACATCAATCATGCCATCGATCGCAACAGTCGGCTTGAACGTTGCATCGGCAGAAGCCATTCCACCCGCAAAGGCTTCACCGCTGAGACTTGCTTGCACCCCATCCGAGGAAATGCCAGCATCCAGTTCACCTCTAGCATACGCCGCTAATCTTGCCTGGACATCAAACGAAGCCTCCGAGTCTAGTGTCACTCCCGGCATAAGTTCACTCTGTGTAGTAG
Organism: Kovacikia sp.; assembly: GCA_049581985.1. Taxonomy (GTDB): domain Bacteria; phylum Cyanobacteriota; class Cyanobacteriia; order Leptolyngbyales; family Leptolyngbyaceae; genus Kovacikia. Next base: position 239 of record JBAUTA010001263.1, on the reverse strand, counting down.
CTTCGTCCATATCGATACTCAACACCAGTCCCCTCCTCAACTTCATAGTGAACACTCACAAGTTCCTGCCCGTTCTCAGTCAGGTTTTCTGGCATCGAATAAGCTGTCAGTAGATCAGGCTGAATGGTGCTGAATCGCTCTTGTAGCGGTAGCTCATCTACTTCATTAACAGCCTCTGGTTGCAAGCTAGAAACATCCCAATTGGGAGATGAATTCACCCCAAACTTAGAATTTTTTCC
>JBAUTA010001262.1:0-5295 GCA_049581985.1 Kovacikia sp. | reverse complement strand
GTATCCCATTGATTATCTATTTAGTGAACTTTGCGTTCGGAGCCATCATTACGGTAAATCAGCTCGATGTTCACTTTTGGATTCCAACAGGCATCAGTGTCCTGTTAGGTGTTCTGCCCGCGATCGTGCTATGGCAAAGTGCAAAAGCGATGGCAGTGGAATCTCACCCCTTAGCAGCATCGCCCGCTCTGACGGTTCTGCCAAAGGTTCTCCAAAGTCAGAGCTTACGAGAGTTCTGAAAGACTTATCTCTGATCCCATTATTGACAAATTTAGAATGCGTTTAGCCAGTCTGGTGGAACTTCAGACGCTCATTGTGCTGAAAAATGCTCTTTTTTTAGGACTGCTTCTGTGCCAGTTGCCCGCAGCAGCCATTTTGCTGGCCCGTCTGGTGCGGGGTCCTTTTCGCCATCCTCCCCTAAAGCCACGATCGCCAAAACCTGAGCAGTTAGGCAGCGTGAGCGTTATTGTACCCACCCTGAACGAAGCTAAACGGATCGCTCCCTGCTTAAAAGGGCTGAGTCGTCAGAGCTACGAAGTACGAGAGATTATTGTTGTAGATAGCCATTCCCAAGATGGCACACCCGACTTAGTCAAGTCGGCACAGCAACAGGATCCGCGGTTCCGATTGCTCAACGATGATCCCTTGCCGCCAAACTGGATAGGTCGCCCCTGGGCACTTCATACAGGATTGCTCAACAGCTCTGAAAAAAGTGAGTGGATCTTGGGAATTGACGCAGATACCCGACCTCATCCCGGTTTGGTCGCCAGTCTAATCGAGACTGCCGTGAGTGAAAGCTATGACCTGATATCCCTCTCACCCCGATTTATTCTGAAGGATCCGGGCGAGTTATGGCTACAACCCGCCCTATTGATGACGCTGGTCTACCGATTTGGTCCAGCAGGCGAAAAGGACAACCCACCAAATCGGGTGATGGCCAATGGCCAATGCTTTTTCTGTCGGCGATCGCTGCTGCTCCAGGTGGGAGGCTACACCAGTGCCCGCCGTTCCTTCTGTGATGATGTGACCCTGGCCCGTCAGATTGCAGCTCAGGATGCCAAGGTGGGATTTTTGGATGGGGCCAATGTCTTAAACGTCCGAATGTATGAAGGCGCAGCAGAAACCTGGCGAGAATGGGGGCGTTCCCTGGATTTGAAGGATGCCGCGTCTCCGGCCCAAATTTGGGGAGACTGGTTGCTGCTGCTGGCCGTTCAAGGTTTGCCGCTCCCGATGACCTGGCTACTACTGGGCGAAATCGGCAGCGGCGACCGGACTCCAACCGTGGTCGCCGCACTCAGTTTGAATTTGCTGCTGGTGCTAATTCGAGTTAGTCTTAATTGGGCCATCGCCCCTTCCTACGATCGCAGCCAGGCAACCATCCCCTGGATATTCTGGCTTTCCCCCCTGGCCGATCCCCTGGCAGTACTCCGGATCTTCCTGTCTTCCCTCCAGACCCCAACTCGTTGGCGAGGCAGAAGTTATAGCCCTACGCAATCGCGTTAGGAAATTGGAATTAAAGGGGAGTGTGGGGGCGAAGCCCCCAGCCAGGAGTTCCACTGCTGCACCCCGTCCTAACCTAATCCCCTATCAGTCTCCCCCCTTCTTCAGGTCCCCCCTGATCTTCAAGTCCCCAAAAGGACTCCCCCAATTTTCTGGTCAGTCCGGTATGACACAATTTTCTTCCACAATGGCAGGCATACTGGTAAGCATTCTTTCAACAAAGCCGATCGCGACCGATGTTAGTTACCAGACAACCGACGCTGAGACGCTTCTGGTACCCTGTCATGCCAGTGTCAGCGTTAACAGATGGACCCCAGCCCTTTAAAATATTGGGCGAGAAGATCGTGCTCTGGCTGGATCAGCAGGGAAACCCTGCGGCGGTGCGCGATCGCTGCTGTCATCGCTCTGCCCACCTCTCCCAGGGCAAAGTCATCGATGGCCATATCCGCTGTCCCTATCATGGCTGGTCCTATGATGGAGCGGGAGCCTGCGTTAAGGTGCCCCAACTAACCCATGACCTGATTCCCCGCACCTACCGGATAGCAGGCTACCCCAGTCAGGAACGCTATGGCTATGTCTGGGTTTGTCTAGATCCGCCACTGCTGCCTATTCCCGAAATTCCTGAAGCGATCGACCCCCAGTTTCGTCAAATCCACGAGTTTTACGAAGTATGGCACTGTGCCGGACTGCGGCTGATGGAAAACTCCTTCGATAATGCCCATCCCCACTTTGTCCATGCCAACACCTTTGGAGTGGAGCAAGAACCCATTCCTCCAGTCCCCGATTTCTTCGAGGAAACGGACTTTGGACTCCGAATGAAGTACGTGTTGCCCGTTTTTAACAGTGCCGTGCAAAAGCAAAATTTACAGATGGAGGAAACCAGAACCGTTCGGATTAGCGAAGGCACCTGGTTCATGCCCTTCATCCGCACCCTCAAGATCACCTATCCCAACGGACTCACCCACCTTATCTTTACCGCCGCTACACCGATCGACGACTCATCCTCCCAACTCGTCCAATTTTGCCTGCGCAATGACACCGAAGCCGACGCCACAGCAGCAAGCGTGATTGCCTTCGATCGCACCGTGACCCTAGAAGACCAGGCAATTCTGGAAGGAACCGACTACGATGTACCCCTCAGCATCAGCAAGGAACAGCATATGCCATCGGACAAACCTGGAATTGTCATGCGTCACAAGCTGGCAAGCTTACTGAAAGCCCAGGGAGAGGTAGAACAGACCGAGAAAGGGTGAGGAGAATAACACCCCCCAGCTCCATCTGTCGCATTTGCCTTTTATAGCTATCGCTAGCTTGATTAGGACATAGGATTCAAGGGGGCGTGGGGGCGTTGCCCCCAGTCAGAGGATTTCCCCCTGCACCCCGTCCTAATCAATAGGGCTACGGCTATAAATTGGCATTATGCTTGAATAGAAAATTATAGGTCCCCTGCCCAGATCTTAAATCTTTCTAGAAAGCGCAGGGTTGCCACCCGGTGCTAAGTTTGTAGAGGGTGTAAAGTCTGCGTTGTTTGAAATCATTGCTTGCTTTTAGAAGTAGGTAGTCCTGATTAAGTCTGAGCAAGGGGAGCGGGGACTGCGCCCTCAGGCAGGGGTGAAACTCCCTCCAACCCCAAAATTATTTTTAATTGGATTGCCCTGAAAATACCTTTTCATCCTTTGGGGTGCTGACAAGTCAGCATGGACGATTGGTATGAGTTTGAGAGGCTTTGTGAGCAAGGATTCCCCTGGCATCCTTGCTCACAATCCAAATAGGATCGCTATAGCCAAGATTCTATTCGATACCATTGAGGAGTGAGTTGAGCTATGACCCATCAGATGATTGAACCAGTGGTTTATCAAGGACAATTTGGGGAATTTACAATCACGCCGAACGATCGCCAGAGTGTCATCGTTTACCGGGGCGGGTTGGCGGTGGCAGCACTCTGCTTTGCGATCGGGGTGGGGTTGGTGCTCTGGCAGGGAAGCAGTCTAACCTTTCTGAGGCTGCTGACTCCACTGTATACCGTCTTTTGTTTGGCGTTGGGCGTTAGCCTGTTGACAATTCATATTTATCTGAAACCGCTCCATCAGGCACTTCAGGTATTCCTGACAATTGGCTGTGTGGCTTCGCTGGCGATCGCCCACTTTGACCCACAGCCCTTTGCGCTGACGGTTTACAACCAACCATTAAGCCTTTTTGGGGTTGGGTTTACCTTCGTCGCCCTCACTGGCATTTTCTTCAAAGAAGCGTTTTGTTTTAATCGGTTAGAGACTAAATTTCTCTCGCTTCTGGTTCCGGTGTTGCTCCTGGGCCATTTGGTTGGCTGGATGCCCTTACAAGTGGCACAAATACTGCTCACAGTATGGGCTGTTTTGTTTATCGTTTTTGCAGTCCGAAAAGTAATCCAACCGATTCCACCGGATATTGGCGACAAGAGTGTGTTTGCTTACCTCAAGCAGCAACAGCTTGCTAAAGCGAACGCTTCCCATTCCTAGGTAAGGGAGCGGAGAGTAGGGAGTGGGGGATTAGGTTCACCCCTGACTCCTGAATTCTGACTCCTGAATTCTGACTCCTGAATTCTCACCTTTACCCCCTACCCCTGACCCCCGACACCTGCCCATGATAGAACGTCGAATTCCGGACTGGCTGAAACGGTATGTTTGGGTGGGTCTGCCACTGATGGGAGGGTTTTCGATCGGGGCAATTCTTTTGAATCAGCAACCGCACCAGCCATCCGCACAGCCTACCGAACAATCTGCTGTCCTGGCTTCCCCGTCATCTACAGGTATTGTTTCCCCTTCTGCCTCTGCCTCTGTTGCCGCTAAACCAACGGAACCAGTCAAACCATTACCATTAGCTAAAGTCACCCCCAAACCGGTCAATCCCAGTTCCTTTACGAAAGAGCAGAAAACCATTAACCACCAGGCGAAAGCCAAGTTTCTAGCCTCCGCTGCAACAGTGGATTCTTTGATTGAAATGAAGGTGGCGATCGCGGAGGGGCTTTCTTCTGCCACAGTCGGCACATCCACAGAAGCGATGTTGCTGGATCAGAATGGCAAACAACTCCACCAGCTTTCACCCGGAGCCAGCTATACCGCCCAACCCAGTGGCAATGAGATTAGCTTTGGTGCCTGGAAATTGCCCGCCGTTGTGGTGGTCGATCCGGGTCCCGGTGGTTTATTTCGGTTGGGCGATCGACTTTATCGGGGAAGATTGCTATTGGTGGCACACGAGGGAAATCTCTGGGGCATAAACTATGTCAATATGCGCCAGTATCTATACAGCGTCGTGAGTAGTGAAGTTTCCTCAAGCTGGCCCCCGGAAGCCCTGAAAGCCCAGGCAGTTGCTGCCCGCTCCTATGCTCTGACCTACTATTTCAAACCGGTCAACTCTCTGTTTCACCTGGGAGCCACCGAGTCTTACCAGGTTTACAGTGGGATTGAGCGGGAAGCAGACACCACTCGCCAGGCGGTTGATGCCACGGCGGGACAGTTTGTTAGCTATCGGGGGGGCATTGTTGAGTCGTTGTATGCGGCTTCCGATGACATTGTTGCCGACGCTTTTCAGGGACGCGGGATGAGCCAACTAGGGGCGCTGAGTCTGGCCCAGCAGGGGCGGACCTATCATCAAATCCTGGAAAATTACTACCCTAAAACGGGCGTGGGTCGGATTGAGGAAGATTACAACTAAGGATTGCGAATTAAATCCCATCGTTAACTTCAATCCTGAGGGCTTATACCAATCAAATATGAAGACGCGCCAAAACAAGCACCCCCTATAGTCCCCCTTGGCAAG
>JBAUTA010001261.1:0-1660 GCA_049581985.1 Kovacikia sp. | reverse complement strand
GGGCTAGGCTGCTTCCCTGCTCCTTGCCCGAAGGCTTAACCTTAAGGACTTTTTTAAGTATTCCTAACCACCCAATAGTGACCTAACGTTGAGGCTGCTCAGCAGGTGAGATTGTTGCTACACTCCTCATTATGCCTTCACCTGCTTAGCTGGGGTGCCACCGTGCGACCAAAATCTTCTGAAGATAGGCCCTTACTTAGCAAATCTCAGGTAAAGGAACGGGGTGGGCGATCGGCAATTTTGCACTGGATCGCAAGAATGTCTCTGGGATGTTTGTCGAACTTCTGGGCATGCTACAACCATTCAACAGATGATGTAAAGCCCCTGCCTGAAGAGAGAGTTACTTCTCCCGCAACTCCTTATAACCTTCATTTAGGCTTCATCTGGGAATATTCTAATGGCTTGGGGCGGCATTAATTATTTTGGGTTGGATTGAAGTAGACAAACGGATGCAAGATAGTTTGGAGGCGAAGGGGTTAAAATTCCTTTCCTGCGAGGCAATAGGCCCACACTTGCTTTTTTCCAGTTAACCAGGGCTACCTGCTTTTCAAACGCAGAAGTTGAAATGATGTGTTCGCTCTTGACAGTTTACGGCAGTGTATGTGTCACAATGTAAACGGTTTTCCCAACCAAGTGAAGAACTTTAACGTAGAAACGTAGGCATCAATAATGGAAGCAATCTATCAGTATGCCTGGCTGATCCCAGTCCTGCCTTTAGCAGGTGCCATGATTGTTGGCTTAGGGCTAATTTCCTTTAATAAGGTAGCTAATCGGCTTCGGAAACCCAGCTCGATTTTTATTGTGTCCCTAACTGGTGCGGCGATGGTGCTTTCCTTCGCTATCCTCTGGAGCCAGTTTCAGGGACATCCTGCTTATACCTACATGATTGAGTGGGCATCGGCAGGAGATTTTCATCTCAACATGGGTTATACCGTTGATCACTTGACGGCGCTAATGCTTGTGGTCGTTACCACAGTGGCGTTTTTGGTCATGATTTATACGGACGGCTACATGGCCCATGACCCAGGATATGTTCGCTTTTACGCCTACCTGGGGTTATTCAGTTCCTCAATGCTCGGCTTGGTCGTCAGCCCCAATCTCGTTCAAGTCTATATATTTTGGGAACTGGTGGGCATGTGTTCCTACCTGCTGGTAGGGTTCTGGTATGACCGCAAAGCGGCTGCCGATGCTGCCCAAAAAGCATTTGTCACAAACCGGGTGGGTGATTTTGGATTGCTCCTGGGGATTTTGGGCCTTTACTGGGCAACCCAGAGTTTCGAATTTGATGTGATTGCTCAACGGCTTGAGGAACTGGTTCAATCAGGTGCTCTGAGTGGCGTTTTGGCTGGGGTATTGGCCATTCTGGTGTTTTTGGGGCCAGTGGCAAAGTCTGCTCAGGTGCCACTGCATGTTTGGTTGCCCGATGCGATGGAAGGTCCAACGCCGATCTCTGCTCTGATCCACGCAGCTACGATGGTGGCAGCGGGGGTATTCCTGATCGCCCGTGTGTTTCCTTTGTTTGAAGCGGTTCCTGTGGCACTTAATGTAATTGCTTGGACAGGGACGGTAACTGCTTTGATTGGAGCCACAACCGCCATTACCCAAAACGATATCAAAAAAGGCTTAGCCTATTCCACAATGTCCCAGTTGGGTTACATGG
>JBAUTA010001260.1:0-2291 GCA_049581985.1 Kovacikia sp. | reverse complement strand
GAGGTACAGAAATGGGAGGTACAGTGGGGCGCGAAGCACCCTCGCTGTGCCTCACACCCTTGAAAAGGGCTCTATATCCTGCTGACAGACTTGGGTAAAACTGCTGCTAGTTCGCTACCTCTGGACTCGCCACCCCTGGACTCGCTAACCCTGGACTCGCTAACCTCTGGACAGTCCAAACCCCCTACAGGCTTTCACCGCCTCTGCCCTCACAACTTCCTCAACCTGTCTATGTAAGCTAGGGAAACGCGACTATGATAGGAAGTAGAGATAGCTAAAAGGTGGAGAAGTTACAAACTCCCTGCTGATAACCCGCTACAAATTAGCAGAAAGCCTTTCTGATGAGCATTTCACGGGATCTAAGTAAGTAGGCGTCATTAATCATAAAAAGTGGGGGGTTGGGAGCGGTGCTCCCAGGCAAGGGGTTCCACCCTCTCCATCCGCGCTGCTCCAACACAAAATCCGTTAGAAGCGGCGATCGGTTCGGGCCGGAAGAACCCATATCATTCAAAACCACTACGTAGGGGTCGAATAAGCATGGCAGCGAGTCATCGAGAAAAAATTATTACGCTATGGGCAGTCTTCCTGTTGGGGATATTGTTTCATACCCAGCTGGGTTTGATGCCACTGTTTCATAACCTGAGCGTCGGGGCTGCTGATAGTCATGGAACAGAGAATATTACCTGGATTCTGTGGTTAATGCTGGGCTTTTTCGTTGTGCCTATGCTCGCGATGATTACAACTCTGTTTAACAGCTCAAGATGGTATCGAAGGGTTCACTTTGGTATTACCGTCTTCTATTCAGTGATGAACTTTTTCCATATCGTTGCTGATCTAATGGTGAAACCGATCGCGTGGTACCAGATTGCTTTGATGGTTCTGTTATTTCTGGTTGGGCTTTTACTTAACCTGATCTCTTTTCAATGGATAAAAAGAGAGGCAAATCGCAAATCATCCAATGTCTTTATGTTGTGAGATGACCACATTAATCATCCTGGGGCTGGCTGTGGATCAGATGCAGCATTTAGCTCTAATTCCCTTGAAGGAGGGGGTTTCTATGAAAAAACTAATTTATATTGCGCCGTTAATTATGGCAGTTTTACTACCAATTCCGGTTGTAGCTGCAACTGGACGACATTGTCAGGGAAATGCAATCTATGGAACACCACCAGTGGTGAACAACGTAACTCATATTTGGAATGTGGTGTGGAAAAATACGCGCGCCATGTGCCTGCACGAAATGTCTCAAAACATGCTTAAGCAAACAACTTCAAGCAAGCCCCAGGAGACGATACCCACCCTAAAACCGATTCAGCTTCAAAAGCCTCAGAGAGACAATTGATCTGTCGGTGTTAAAACTTGCGGACGATGAAGCGATCGCCCTAGTGCTAGTGCAAGCGATCTTACTGCCTGACTTATTAACCCGGCAATATTTGATCTTGCATTCTGCCCCCTCATCCCCACCCCTGCTACCGTAAAAGGCTTCTTGAGTTTGGGCATGGAAAGACAGCCCAAACTCAAGAAACCTTTTAAGTCCGGATTGAGGTGAGCAGAAATCAATGGCTTCCACTTAAGCAGGAGCTCTTAACGACCGCGATAGGGGACTTTCTTGGCAATATCAATGTCGTAAACAGAGGTAGTACCCGGCTTGGCAGATCTGGGGCTGATTCCTTTTGCCATATTGAGAAACAGTCTGGGATCGCCAACCTTGGGTTTTTGTTCGTAGGAGCGGAAGTTGCGAACAACTTCTTGCCAGATCCCTTGGGGGAAGCCTAATTGATCACGGTGGTAAGCATCGTAGCGTGGAGAGGTAATGTTGAAGGGAGTTTCACCCGTAATACGACTGGGCAGAATCCGACGCCGCTGGTAGGGAACGGTATTTTCGCCAAAGTTTTCGATGTATTCGTCACTGTTGAGGAGCTCATCAACAAACCCCTTAACCCCCTTAGTCATGACCACGGCTGACCAGGCAATCTTCTCCGCCTGACTGTAAACCCGACGTCCCAATACCTTTTGGACGCAGTGCTCAACAAACCGGTAGTTACTGTTTTTGTTGTAGAAGCTGTCTATGAAAGTATTCGATAGCAGTAGCCCACGAATGAAGTCACGCACTGTAATCTGTCTGTTGCGCAGTTGAGATTCCAGGACAATTTCACGATCCCACTTAAAGGCATGGAAAAAGATCTGACGGTAGGCAGCATTAATGAGATTTCCGATGTCTGTGGGTGAAAACAGGTCATCGGTCGAATAAATAGTACTTTCGTCATCCCGAGCACCGAGCGGATCTACGC
>JBAUTA010001259.1:0-1886 GCA_049581985.1 Kovacikia sp. | reverse complement strand
GTGATGCAGCCGGGAAAGTTCCCCCGTCCGGTGCAGCTTCTGGCATTCGCAGAGCAGCAAATCCTGGAGCATCGCCACAACCTGATTATTTCTGCGCCGACCAACAGCGGTAAGAGTCTGGTCGGGCTGCTGGTCTTGCTGGAGGCTGTGCGCCGAGGTCAGCGGGTGTTGCTGCTGGAACCGCTAAGAGCCTTGGCAAGGGAAAAGACGGATGAACTGGAACGGCTGATGACTCCGCTCAGTCAGGCTCTCGGTGTTAAGCTATCCGTGAAAATTGCTACGGGAGATTATCGTTTGGAGGGTGAACTCCTTTCCGATCCACCCCCTGGTGGCGAGATTGTAGTGGCGACTCCAGAGCGGATTGAAGCGTTGCTGCGAAACCCTGCCAACGCTGGTTGGCTGGAGACGATCGGAGCCGTGTGTGTGGATGAAGCGCATCTGATCAGCTCGCCGCAACGGGGACTCACCCTGGAATATCTGATTACCTCGTTGCTCTGTTTGCCCAGCCCACCCCGACTGGTATTGCTGTCTGCCACCTTAGGAGGACTGGAGCAAGCCCAGACGTGGTTAGCCCCCTGTGATGTGGTTCGCGTCCAAGAGAGACAGCCACCGTTGGAGAAGTGGGCGATCGCCCTTACCGAAGACGAGGATGCGAACGATACCGCTCTCACCTGGACTGCCGAGCATCTGCAAGATTCGACTGCCCAGGTACTCATCTTTGTCTACCAGACCCGCTCGGCTCAGCATTTAGCAAAGCTGCTCAATGATAAACTCGGTGCAACGTTAGGAGCAACGGGTGCCTTAGCCTACCACGCTCAGATGAGCCAGCAGCAGCGAGAAAAGGTACGGCAAGCCTTCCTGACTGGGCAATCGCGAGTTCTGGTGACGACAACGGCTCTGGCGCTAGGGATTAACTTGCCAGCGACCCATGTACTGATTCGGGACAACACCTTTCCAGGAGTGGGCCGGCTCAGTGCGTCTGAGCTACTGCAAATGATGGGACGGGCAGGACGGGGCGATCGCTCTGGTACGGCGGCTGTGATCGTGCGTCCGAAGGATGGATGGCAGGTCGAAGAATTGGTTGCAGCCCTCCAAACGGAAACACTGCCGTCGTTACAGTCGGCTTTGGAGCGAGAGCTAAAGCGTTCTGCCCAACCGGGGGAGATGCCTGCGATCGCGCCCCAGATTGCCGCACTTCTGTCCCGTTGGCATGAGCAGGGAACGAGTTTGGAAGCACTGAAGACGTTTTTGGGGCGATCGCTGGGCGGACAGCATTTAGTGAGTCAGGTTGAGGCTGCGATGACCTGGCTAGAGGGGCATTGGCTGGCATACAAAGAGCCAGAACAGGGACGGTACTTTTTGACGGTGTTGGGCAAGAGGGCAACCCGTGCCGTTTTGCCACTGTCGATTGCTGCCAGCTACGCCCAACTGCTACGCGATTTGATGAGCGTTGATCCGACTGATGAGCTATTGCAACAATGGCGATCGCTCGATCACTTGTTGGTGTTGAATTTGCTGTCGGAACGTCCGCCTAACCTGAGACGGTACAGTGCCAAATTGATGCAGCAGGTCGATGCCTGGTGTGAGGCTCATCCAAATCAAACCCCGTTGCTCTTCCGCAAGTGGATTTGGGGGCAACCCGGTAACTCTCGTGTTTCTGAGTTGTTAGGGTCACTGGGGCTACAGGCTCCTAAAGCTGGGAAGGAGGCGGAAGAATGGGCGCACCGGGCAGGCTATCTGGCAATGTTCCGATCGATCGTTTTGTGGGAGCGATCGCAGGGAATCAGCAGCGAAGAGGTTGAGCGACGGTTTGGCGTGCAGGGGTTGAAGGGAGTTGAGGAACGGTGGCGGGATGAGTTGCTATGGCTCTTGTCTGGGCTAGCAAA
>JBAUTA010001258.1:0-2902 GCA_049581985.1 Kovacikia sp. | reverse complement strand
CCCCACCCATCTATGGCGATGAATCCCTGCACCCTTCCGCCCAGCAATTGCCAGCCCCAGGCAGCGGCGATCGCGCCCACCACCCCGGCACTGAATCCGATAAATACTAAAGGGATCTGGAGAAATTGCTCGCCATGCTCAGCCCTCAACTGCTGATGCACAAACCCTAACAGGTGGATCCCGGAATAGGGAGGGGATTGTTCCGTCGGAAAAATCAATGGTTTGCAGAGAGTTGCCTGCGTTCCGATCGGGTGCTCTGGCACCTGCTGGAGGAAGCTCTGAGTCAACTGGGCATTATGAATTCCGGCGCAAATAATTAATTGCATTCTTGTACAACAGAAATAAAGTTGTGAAAGGGGTAAGGGGTTTGAAAGGGGCGAAGGGGTGGCTTCCTGATTCTTGCGATTGGCATTCAAAAATTTTGGTATTAGAAATTTTGGTATTAGAAAATTAGCGGGAGTAGGGAGTCTGGGCATCGCTTCAACCTGGGACCCATATTTAAAGTTACTGAGAGCCGTGAATTGTTTTCTGCACTTTTGGGTTATAGCAAATACAATTCATTTGCCCGTTTGATTTTTGCGGGTAAAATGCCTGAAATTCTCACAGATCAAAAACATAATGAATTCCAAGGTAGGGCTGGCGGCCCTATCTGAGAGCGGGAATAGGAGTGATTTTTGGGGGGCTGAAAACCTTCAGGAATTCTTCTCAGAAGACTACAACGGTTGTGGGTGCAGGATGGAACGGATGACCTTAAAGCATGGGAAAAAGTCGGGATCGGATAAGGCAGCAGTCCGTGAACCAGGATTTCCTGCGAATCAAGTTAAAAAGGATGCCCGATCGGTTCTTCCCCTGGCAGCTAACGATTTAGAACCCAGTGATTTAGTTGAGGAAAGGGCAACTCGGCCCCAAACAACTATGGCTACTTCATTTTCGTTTTCCTCCCGCTTAGGACGAAGGTTTAAGCCCGTTGCAGGCCCCTTAGCAGGGCTGGGACTGCTGGCATTTTGTGCCGGAACCGGGCTGGCGTCTTTTCTGTGGTTAACCAGTTTGCCGCCCTTACCAAACTGTAAACACCTCCAGGCATTAAGTTTGGATTCTGAAAAGCTTTTCTGTGCCGAGCAAGCAGCCCGATCGGGAAATCAAGATTCGTTGATCGCGGGACTTGACCTGGTTAAAGGGTTGTCGCCTGAGCACCCCCTGCATAGTCGGGCCCAGGAATTGCTGGCTAAATGGTCGGGATCGGTGCTTGAGCTGGCCCGCCTCAAAGCCATTGAACTTGATTTGAAGGGCGCGATCGCCCTGGCCCAGAAAATTCCGGCTGCCAGTCCGATTTATAAAGAAGCAACGGCAGCGATCGCCACCTGGCAGAAAGATTTGACCCAGGGACAGGCTATTGTCAGCACGGTGCAAACTGCCATCGCTTCAAGAAACTGGGGTTTGGCGGTGCAACAGCTCCGTAAACTGACCCGATTAGACAGCGAGTACTGGGTGCAGCATGTCGCTCGTCTGAGGCAAAAAATCAGTGCTGAACAAGTTGCGGCTGATCAGCTCCAGCAGGCCCGGCGTCTGGTTAACGGTGCGCCCAAGGATATCCAGGTTTTGGGACGGGCGATCGCCCTGGCGGAGCAAATTAATCCTGATACTTACGCCTACACTCAAGCCAGGGCAAACGTTGATGCCTGGATGCAGTCTCTCTTCACCCTGGTTGCTGGGAAATTATCGCCCCATACCGATCTCAAGGGGGCTACCGTTGCTTTACAGGGGTTGCCCCGTGGCATCCCCGCTCCAGACGCCCGTGATGTTCTGTGGTTTAGCCGTGCCCAACCCTTAGTCACCAGCGAGATGATCCGAGGGCCGCTTTATGAGCAGCTCTGGCAACTCTGGCTGGTGTTGTCCCAAATCCGTCAGATTCAGAAAAGCAGCCCTCTCTATCCTCAGGCCCAGGAACTACTGCCCAAACTAAACAGGCAAATTCAGGATGTGACCCAGTTGCAAGCTGCCAGTGCAGTTGCCAGCCTGTGGCAGATTCCGACTTTTGAGGTGGCGATCCAGATGGCGCAGGGAATTACTTCAGATCGCCCCCGTCGGATCTATGCCCAAACGCTGATTACCATGTGGAAAGCCGATATTCAGCGGGTGGAGGATCGGCCTTCCCTGACTCAGGCCCAGTTGTTTGCCGCCCAGGGAACACCCGAAACCCTGCGTCTAGCGATCGCCTATGCCCTTCAGATCGCCCCCGGTCGTCCCCTTAGACTTGAGGCGCAGACTGCGATCGCCCAGTGGACTCAGCAAATTCAACTAATTGAAGATGGCCCCTTCCTGGAACTGGCACAAACCCTGGCCAAACAGCACCGTCTGCGAGAGGCGATCCGAATGGCTGCTAAAATCCGCCCCGGTCGGACGCTCTATAAAGAGGCGCAGACCGTCATCCAGGACTGGACTGTCCAGCTTCAAGTGGCGGAGGATCGGCCGCTGTTGGATCAAGCCGCTGCCCTGGCAGAACAGGGTCAGCTCACCAGTGCCATTAACACAGCATCCCAGATTGCGCCCGGTCGAGCACTCTACGGAGAAGCCCAGGGTGCGATCGCCAATTGGACTGCCCAGCAAACCGTCCGCCAGATCCCATCCAAACCCGACAATCAACAGAATTTTCACTCCCCCCTGACTGAGCCCGACTCAAATTCGTCCTCATCCCCTAACCCGGATGCCTCAGTCGCCCCTGCCCCACCCTCCCATCCTGATTCCTTCACCCCGCCCCCGGCTTCCCCTGCCCCACTCCCTCCCCACCCAAGGGAACCGTCTCCAGCGACAACGCCATCCAACACTCGTTCCGCAGAGCCTTTGGAGTTACCGTTACCCTAAGAGCGCTCAGTAGATAGCTCTAATTAATTGTAAGCAGGGG
>JBAUTA010001257.1:0-3546 GCA_049581985.1 Kovacikia sp. | reverse complement strand
TTGCTGAGACTTAATCCTTTAACATCCTTCACAATGCCAATTAAATCACCGTTCGCAAAAATCCCGGTTCCCTTGGGTAGACCTGCTATATCAGTCTGTAGACTGTAACTGGCCGTACTGCCAAGCTGAATTTTGTCGCCTTGATCTAGCTTGAAGTCGTCGATTAGAGCATAATCACTCTTACCCTTGCCAACGTAGTAGGCTCGTGTTTCGTCTCCCAGCACAAACAGATCGGCACCATCGTCACCCTTCAATTTGTCGATTTCGCCAAGCCCTGGCTGAGGACTGTTGTAATCAACTCCATAGATAACATCGTTGCCTTTTCCGCCTTTGATTTCATCATTCCCGGTGCCGCCATGCAGGATATCATTCCCATCACCCCCATCTAATTTGTCGTCACCCCCGCGCCCGTACAGGACATCAACCCCCTTGCCGCCTTTGAGGTCGTCATCAGCGCTACCCCCAAAGTAAATGTCATCCTTGTCGGTTCCGCTGTATTTAACCTTAGTGGTGCTGTTGAGCATACTGCTATCCAGAATGCCGCTATTTTTCAAGGCTGCTGGAAGGGAATTGGGATTTCGGGGATCAAAAGTGGGGGCAAGGCTAGCAAAAAGCTGGCCATAATCGATCGCCCCCCCAGGGGTAGTAATACGATTATCCCCATTGGGCAGTTTGTCTGCCGTCACTAACCTGCTTGAGATATCGATCGAGGCAACTGGGGTAGGATTGGTGATGCTGACGAGATTTCCAGCGTTGCCGACAAAGTTTTGCAGCTTTCCGTCTTTGACGGCGAGTTGAGCCACCCAGGCATCTACGCCTGCACCTTGGGCTCCAGCATTATCGCTAGTTCCCAAAAAGCCTTCCGTGAAGCCAGTAACAATCACCTGACCAGAATTGTTGACGGCAAGACGAGTTGCATAGTCAGCCTTATCCTTAACCCCAATCAATTGAATCCATTGGTTATTCCCATTGGTGTCAAACTTGCCGACCCAGGCATTCTTAGAGGGGTCCGCGCTGCCGCTGCCTAACTTGTCATTGGTATAGCCTGAGATGAAAATATTATCAGAGGCATCAATCACAATGTCAGCTAGAAACTGTCCGTCATCCCCCTTTGTACCGATTTGTTTTGCCCAGACCTGTTTACCATCGGGAGTAAACTTGGTGAGCCAAACATCATAGGATCCAAACTTCTGAGATCCAACCGTGCCGGTGGTCCATCCTGTCACGTAAACATTACCTTTGCTGTCAGTGGCAACGCCCCAGGCAAAATCCACGCCCAGATCGGTACTCCCAAACTGTTGAGTCCACTGAATCACACCGTTAGCGTCTACCTTAGATAGCCAGGCATCGTACTTTAACAAATCGCGACCGGGATCCGATTCCTTAACTAAGCCCTGGGTCCATCCTGTCAGGTAGGAGTTGCCATTTTTATCAACGGCCATGTCATAGCATTCGTCAAAGAAGGGAGTTTGACTCAGGGGCGATGAGCTTGGTTGGTTAGGATCTTTAATCTGCGTGAACCACTGCTGATTCCCATTTTTATCAAACTTAATCACATAGGAATCATCTTGAACCGGGAAATTGAGAGGGCTTCCCGGTGGATTGTCCTTAATGGCCAGACCCGACAGGTAAACGTTGCCATTCCCATCGACCTGAAGTCCAAAGCCAGCGGTCGAAAAACCACCAGTCAAGCTTTGTCCAACCTGTCTGCCCCAGATCAGCTTGCCATTGCTGTCGTACTTAGCAACCCAGGAGTCAAACCCGCCACCGGATTGGTTGGGCCCAACAAAGCTGCCAGAGGTGCCCCCTGCCATATAAAAGTTGCCATCCTTATCGGTCACGACGCCATAGACGCTGTCACTCCCAGAGGAGCCTAGTTGCAGTGCAAAGACCTGATTGCCCTTGGTATCATATTTCGTAATCCAGATATCATCGGACCCTTTGTTAGGTCCAAATAATGAGCCACTGGTCGATCCAGCAACAAAAGTATTGCCCTTGGAGTCGGCTGCTACACCATAACCGAAATCGAGTCCGGTAGTACCAAACTGCCCAACTTTCTGAGACTGGGGTTTGGTCTGGGGCTTGCTACCAACAAACTGAAAATACTTGTCCTTTAGATCCAGAGTTACATTTGGCTTCTCAACGATCAAGCTCACCAGGTCGGGCAAGCCAGTCTGGAGTGAAAAGAGCGCATAGCCTGAAAATACAATCCCTTGAAAGGGCAGACCGGTGACATTTAGTAAGACGTAGTCTTCTTTCCTGCCATTAAGCTGGATTGTGTCCTGAGTTGGAGAGAAGTCATAAATGACAGTGAACTCGTTGAAGCCAAAAAAGTTTGTGCTTAATAGAGAGGATGGGTCGGACGCTGTATAGTAGGGTTGGAACTCATCTCCCAAGACAAATCTGTCCTGTCCTACCGATGGAATATTGGCATTTAAGATGGCAAGTGGGTTGCCAGGAATGCCATTAGCAGGGTCCCCCAAAATGGCACGAATAACATCAAATTCGGCTGGTGTATTGTCAAACAGATCACCAAACAGAATGTCTATGTTAAGGCTCTTATTTGCACTACTGATGGGATCATAGGTGTAAAATACATCATTCCCGGCGCGTCCGAAAACAATGTCAATATCGACTCCGTCCGATCCTACGATTAAGTCGGATGTAGGGGTCAAGAGTTCAAAGCCTAGACTGAGAGTTTCATCCATTGTTAGTTCGTTGCGTTCGTCAACGTGGAATTTTTGCTAGAAAAGTTTCGACTTACGGCTTATGTCCGATTAGGTTGAGACACACCAATTAGCTGGCCTGTGATCAGATCGCGCAATCGGGTTAAGACAGTACCTATTTGCGTTTAGCGTCTCTAATGACTGACGCAGCCAGATTCTATGCAAACAACTCCATGGATTCAGAACAATCCAATCCACTGAAGGAACCTATCCATAGCAGCCCTAAATGGTTGCATAGGAGAGCTTTGTAAGCACGATTCCTGAAGGAACCCATGCTTACAGCTCAGGTAGGATCGCTCATTTATAGCTATCGCCAACTTGGTTTGGACATGGGATTAAATGGGTGTAGAGGGGCGTTGCTCCCAATCAGGGGTGACAACCCCTGCACCCTGTCCTAACTACCACGACTATGGCTATAAGCTCAGGGAAAAGAATGATTTTTAGAGGCTTTCAATTGTCAGATGAGATGCTTTCATTCCTCAAAGGCTGATCTAGAGCCTGATGATCTAGAGCCTGAAAGTATCCTGATGCAGCAGGAACATACCATACGTATATTCACATAAGCACACCTTACCATACGACACTCGGGTACTTACGCAAGGTGGGCAAACTTTATGGTTATTTTAAATACAGTACTTTTGTAAAAAGTTTACAGGAGGATTTTACGGACTCCCGTGGAAGCGCCACTTCTCAGAAAAGCTTCAAAGCATTTATTGTCCCAGTACGCTAGTACAAAACTATGCACTTTCAGTGCAAGGCTTTAGCTGCTACACACTTCTGGGTGAGTTGATCAAGCGCTTCACAGTGCAAGGTCTCTGCC
>JBAUTA010001256.1:0-2362 GCA_049581985.1 Kovacikia sp. | reverse complement strand
GAATGGCCCTCATATTCTTGTTCGAGGTAGTCATACAAAAAAAAAGTTTTCTCAAATTATCTCTTTAGGTCAGAGACAAGATCAACGCATTATTGATTACTATGGTGCAGAAAATGTTAAAGCTATTTGTGGAGAGGCGGGTTTTGGTTTCGCAGAAGATCCATTCTGTTTCCATAAAGCAACTCGTCCGGTTCTGAAAGACCGTTTAATCTTACAGCTAATATATGCTACAAAAGATTATGGTTTGTTTAAGAGTAGGCAAGATCCTTCTAGATTAAAAAACATTTTTGAAAATAATTGTTAATTGCTAGTGTTTCTGCTCTATCCTGTCGAAGAAATGTTGTGCATTACGGTGATTCAATTTCAAAGGAATTAGGAGGGTATAGTCTGGTGAAATATAGAGAGTTTGGCAATACAGGTTTAAAAGTATCAGTTTTGGGATTTGGTGGTGCTTCTCTAGGTTCCCGTTCTAATCGAAAAAAGTCGATCAAAGCACTCAATGAAGCATTTGCTCAAGGGATAAATCTTTATGATACTGCTCCATTCTACGGTCAAGGAGAGAGTGAAAGAATCATTGGTAATGTCTTTAAGAAGAGAAGGGATAAGGTTATTATCACAACTAAAATAGGACTATATCCAAGTGCCAAACTTCAATTTTTATCTAAGTTTAAGCCTATCGTCCGTTCATTTTTTCAGATGCTTCCTGGAAATGAAAAGCGTTTAATGCAGAAATCTGTTCAATCTTTTATGATGGCCAATAATAGAATTGAGTTTGAGCCAAGCACTATAGTTAAGTCTGTTGAGTCAAGTCTTAAGCGTCTACAGTGTGACTACATTGACATATTATTGTTACATGTGTTACCGCACCCTTCTGATTTCGATGGAGTTATTGAGAAACTAAAATTGTTGAGGCAACAAGGTAAAATTCGATATTTTGGGGCTTGTCCTCATAGCTTAGAGGAAGCTATTTCGTTGCTTCGGATGTCAGAAAATGACTTTTCTACATTACAAATTAGACTCAATATGCTAGAGGTAGAAGCAATTGATTCTTGCTTGCCTATTTCTTCTGGCAAAGGTTTAGCGATCATCGCACGTGAGCCATTTGCACAGGGTAAGTTATTAAAACCTAAATTGAATAATGCAAGCGAGTTAGAGTTTGTTGGGCACAAGTATGATAGTCGATTTGATTTTCTGGCTAAAGATAATGTCCGCACTTTACCACAAGCAGCTTTACAATTTTTAATTCAAACCGAGAGGATCGCGGCCATTTTAACTGGGATGTCATCTGTTAGTCATATGCGTGAGAATCTTGCTGCGCTTGATTTACCTGAATTGACATCTGAAGAAATTAAGATGATTCGTACAGTAACGACTACTCGAGGATCTATCCAAAACAACTTGAATACTAGAAGTATTCAAGGTTGACCTCTGGGCTTGATTCGATAAGGGAGCGTAATAGATTATTACGAAGAAAATTTGGCGTTGCTGACTATTGGGATGATTAACCCTACTCACTGAAGCAAACACTCCCAAAACACAAGGCTTTCAGTTTCTGTAGATCTTAAGTTCATCTCTGGATTAAGGGCACCTCGAAAAATAGATTTGCCGATGGCTGAAACCCTTAAAATCTCGTGAGCAATTCTCAATCAAATGGCTTCATTCTTAATCAATTTGAATTAATCGAGGTGCCCTTAAGTAACGCCAACAATAGTTTGTAGGGTCTCTCTCCTCAGATGGCCCTTTCACGGCTTGCAAAAAAGGAGAGCCATGGTGTAGAGGTGGTGTCTCCCGTCCTTCCAGGAAGTGCAACGATCGGCAAAGGGCTTTATCGTTCAGTATTTATTAGTGAGTCAATGGCTACCGTAATGCAAACTGCACAGCAGATGGAATTAGTAATCGAAGCAGGCCGTACTGAGCAACAGTACTGGAAAGATTTATGGCGCTATCGCGAGTTGTTCTACTTCTTGGCGTGGCGCGATCTTCTGGTGCGCTACAAGCAGACAGCTATTGGCGTCGCCTGGGCACTGATTCGTCCTTTTTTGACGATGATTGTTTTTACGGTGGTGTTTGGCAATCTAGCGAAGTTGCCTTCTGGGGGAGTGCCCTATCCGATTCTGGTCTTTGCGGCGATGCTCCCCTGGCAGTTTTTCGCCAGTGCTCTTTCGGAATCGAGCAATAGTCTGATTAGCAATTCCAACCTGATTTCGAAGGTCTACTTTCCTCGTTTGATTGTGCCTACCAGTGCTGTGATCGTCAGTTTTGTGGACTTTTTGATTTCGGGTGTGATTCTGGTGGGACTGATGGTTTGGTATCAGTTCATCCCTGATTGGCGAATTTTGACGCTGCCCATCTTCGCGATGAT
>JBAUTA010001255.1:0-3630 GCA_049581985.1 Kovacikia sp. | reverse complement strand
GACGTATCCCGTATGCACCTAGCAAATCGGTTTCAGCAATTTGTTCAGGGTAATCCGGATCCGTCTACTCTACAGGTACTTTGGGGCATATTGACCCACCCCGTTGAAGTGGTGGTGAGTGTGTTCACGCCCCTTGATCGACGTTTGTTTTATTTAGCCAGGCAATGGCTACCGTTGGCGTTTGTACCCGCCCTATCGCCAGCTACCTGGGTTTTAGCAGGAGTTCCGTTACTGTCATTGTTTTTGCAGTCCGGCATCTCTGCGCTTTCGATTTCGATTCGCTATTCACTGGTAGTCATTCCTGGCTTGTTTTATGGCGCAATCCTCTGGTGGTCTGTCCATTCCAGCCAGTTCAAACCCAGGTTTCGCCGTTTCTGGGCGGGGTGCATCGCGGTGTCAGTGGTGTTTGCGATCGCCGCCAACCCAAATCGGGCGTTTTCCTTCCTGATTCCCGACTCTTTTGTACCCTGGGTCTACATCCCGCTGACCGCCCAGTGGCAACACGCCAGTTTACTTCAGCAGCAAATTAGCAAAATTCCCCCCAATGCCAGTGTTTCGACGACAACCTATGTGGTTCCCCACCTTTCCAGTCGTCGGGAAGTCCTGCGTCTGCCACTCATACAAATCCGCAATGACCAGCAGAAAGTCGTTGATATGGATTATCTGCTGGCAGATCTGTGGCAACTGGAACAGTATCAAATTGCTTTTTCGTTTGAACGGGCGCAACTTCAGCAACTCCTGCTATTAATAGATGTCCTCTTAAAGCAGAATCGGTATGGAATTTTAGGACTGGAGAATAAAATAGTCCTCTTACAAAAGGGGGTTTCCTCAACACCAGAGCTATTAGCGAAATGGAACCAGTTGTGGCAGGAATCCCAACCGCTGCTGCAGAAAGCATGAGGCGGAGGTCGGCGGTAGGTCGGCTAAGGAGAGGGAGAAGACTGCGAAGCTCGGTATTAATAACATCTACTGACTGATAGTCTACTGACTGAAGCGATCAAATTCAAACTCAAATCCAAACTCAAAATTCAACACTCAACATTTTTAGTCTGACAATGCTTCACTCTCTCCGCTTTGATTGGAAAGAGCACGCGATCGAGCTAAAGAAGATCGGGTTCTTAACGGCCATTTTTTTTGGCTTCATGCTGGTTTTTTCCCTCCATCGCTACTATATCTTCTATGCCACCTACGACCACGGGTTATTTAACCAGGTTTTCTGGAACAACCTGCACGGGCACTTTTTCCAAAGCTCTCTGACCGGAGGAAACTCTGCGGCAACGATCCTGAAGGGCACAACTCCACCCGTCTCTTTCTTACATCTGGGACAACACTTCGTTCTGGATTTTCTGCTGTGGTTGCCGATTTATGCGCTTTTCCCCTCTCCGATCACCCTCATCGTTTTGCAGGTCGGCCTGATTACGGCTGCCGGGCTGGTTCTCTATGCGCTGGCACGCCATTATCTGCAACCTGACCTGGCTCGGATGATTACGGCAAGCTATTACGGGGCTGGTGCGGTGATCGGTCCTACCTTTGCCGATTTCTATGAACAGTGTCAAATTCCTCTACTGACTTTCGGGCTGTTGCTAGCAATGGAAAAGCAGCGGTGGTGGATTTTTTGGGTGCTGGCATTGCTCGTTTTGGGGATTCGAGAAGATGCGGGATTTATCACCTTCAGCATTGGACTTTATTTATTGGCAAGCCGTCGTCATCCTCGCGTTGGCCTGATTCTGTGTCTCCTCAGCTTCGCTTACATCACCGTGGTGACAAATCTGATCATGCCGCGCTTTTCGGCGGACAACTCCCAGTTATATCTGGCAAATCGGTTCAAGCAATTTGTCCAGAATAGCCCTGATCCCAGCACTTTAGAGGTTCTCTGGGGCATGCTGACCCATCCCAGGCAACTGCTCATTAGTCTCCTAACTCCGTTTGACAGGCGATTTTTCTATCTCATGGGACACTGGCTACCGCTGGCATTTGTGCCAGCGGTAGCTCCTGCTGCCTGGCTGGCTGCGGGAGTGCCGATATTATCGATTCTGGTGCAAACCGGGACAATTCCTTTTGTGCTGTCGGTACGCTATGCGCTGTCGATTGTGCCGGGGTTGTTCTACGGCACAATTTTGTGGTGGTCGATGCACGATCGCCAATTTCCCCGCTATCGCCGATTTTGGATTGTCTGCATTGTGCTGTCGATCGTGATTTCAATTGCCTATAATCCCAGTCGGACATTTTCCTTTTTAATTCCTGACTCTTTTAGACCCTGGGTTCATATCCCCCTGACGCGCCAGTGGGAACATGCCAGCCATCTTTGGCCTTTAACCCAACAAATTCCCCCCGATGCTAGCGTTTCTACAACGACTGGGACCATTCCTCCCCTGTCAGGACGGCGAAAAATTCTCCGCCTACCTCAAATCGAATTGCTCAACGATCAGGGGCAAGTTGAGGAGATGGAATATTTATTGGCAGATTTGTGGTTAGCTCTACAGTATCAAGTCGCCTTTAAACTAGACCTTGCCCGATTGCAGCAAGCAGTTTCGTTGATTGATCGGCTTCTGGAAAAATCCACCTACGGCATTTTGAATTTGCAAGATGGGGTGGTTCTGATGCAAAAAGGTGCGCCTTCTAACCCCAAAGCAATGGCAGTCTGGGTGCAGTTCCGACAAGAACTTGCCCCGACTGTGGCAC
Source organism: Kovacikia sp. (assembly GCA_049581985.1). GTDB lineage: Bacteria > Cyanobacteriota > Cyanobacteriia > Leptolyngbyales > Leptolyngbyaceae > Kovacikia. Next base: position 948 of record JBAUTA010001255.1, on the reverse strand, counting down.
TCCAAAACTGAACGATATACCGTCAGACAGGAGGCACATGTGGTATTTTTGTCCTCACTGCATACTTTTTGGTGTTGAGGCAATAGAGGATGAGTTGGTTGTTAGGAAAACCCTTAAGCTCCAGGTTTAATCGGCTCCCAGTCAACCGCAGCCCTGGGCTAGAGAAAGATTTATCTCAAGATCGAGAAGCCTCTTTCGTACCCAATCAAGCGATGTTGAATCACCGCCTAGAACCCGAAGCAACTCCCTATGTAGAGCTAGGGCAGGCTTCTGTAGCGGGCTATGTTTCGGTGGTTTTACCTATTTACAATGAGTGCGCCTGTATTCACGCAACCTTTGATGCGGTTCTGGACTATACCGAATGTCATCCTTTTTATCATTTCATCTTTGTCAACGATGGCTCAGCGGATGAAACAGCCCAAATTCTGGAAGGTAGAATCACTGCTTCCCAAACATTTCAGATTAAATTGATTTCCTATCCCCAACGACGGGGTAAGGGCTATGCCGTCAAGCAGGGCATGGAGTTTGCTGGCGGCGACTATATCTGTTTTTTGGACGGGGATCTGGCGTATTCGTTAGATCACCTGGAGCAGCTATTTGAACAACTTAGTAAGTTTGATGTGGTGATTGGGTGCAGAAATCTGGTTCTGGGGGGGCCTAAGGGAGTCAGACCGATTCGAAAATTAGCTGGCAAGGTATTTAATCTTTGCTCTCAATGGATTTTAGGCTTGAAATATAACGATATGCAGGCAGGGCTGAAGGGATTCAGAAAGCAGGCTGCCAGGGAATTGTTCAGGAAGCAAAGGTTAGCTGGATTTTCCTTCGATGTGGAGTTAATTTATCTTGCTAAAAAGATGGGATATCAAATTGGGGAGATTCCTGCGAGAGTTTCCCTGGCCCACGGGAAAAAGGCTTCTAAGGTGAAGCTGATCCAGGACTCCCTACGCA
>JBAUTA010001254.1:0-4478 GCA_049581985.1 Kovacikia sp. | reverse complement strand
GACGATCGCCTCTCCAGAGCTGAGACTGCACCAACGCAAAGCTGGCTTTCAAACCCTATTTCCTTCAGCCGTTGCCCGCCCTAATGTGATGCAGGGTTGGATTCCTGGGAAGAACTAAGGTGAGGGGGTGAGGGGATGAGGGGATGAGGGGATGAGGGAATAAAAGGGTTAAGCACTCATGGCTGATCAGTACTATCTGCCATCAGGCTAAGAATCTTCAGGCCAATGATGGTTGGCTCGTTTAAAATCAATCGCACCCTATATTTAAATTCCTACTATGACTGCAGCGACTTCATCTATCGTCCGTTTCTATGACTTAATTGGTTTTGGGGATGAAGTTCCCGGAATTTTGGCGATCGTCTCGGCTGCCAGGGAATTCAACCGACAAACTGGCAGAAAGCTGAAAACCTTACTGATGTTTAAGGGAAATTCGTTAGATGGGGTTGGCGGACATTTAGTTAGGGGCGGCCTGGCCTATCTCGATCGCAGCAATGTGCCATCTGATATCCAGAAATCTCTGGGATTGCCCGCTTTTGGAGATCCTGCTGCAATTTATAAAGAATTTTTGCAGCGGGCAGGGGTTGTCCAAATTGCCCTTGACCCCCGTAAAGCTGACTTTGCGCTCCGTAGAATGCTGAGTGAAGCCGGAGTAGATATCATCAGCCGGGTTCAGATTCAATCGGTAATCAAAGAAGGTTCCCGGTTGACGGGTATACAACTCACCCGAGGAGAAACCTATCTCGCTAAGCAGTTTATTGACTCTACCGTCAATGCAGAGTTGGCTCAAGCCGCTGGAGTAGATAAACTGCAAGGATTTGGAACATTTGGCTTGCCTGCATCGGAACTTCCAGTCACCCTGGTTTTTGAAACTGAGGGACTCAGCATCCAGCGACTCAAGGATGTGGAGCTTTCCTACCTCAAACGTTTTATTAACCTGAATGACAGCGAGGCCCAGGGGTTTCTTAAAATTGCTGCTGGCTCTGATCCAGTGTTGGCAGAGCAATTCCGCCAGGGATTGGTCAATGCCCAAGGACAGCCAAAAACCATGTATGTGGGACAGGACCATATTGATATTTCCTGTCGCGCCTTGTCCATTGCCTACCACTCCTTTCGGGGCAAAAAACTATTTCTACCAGAAAGTGGGGTGACCTTAGACCAGGCAAATATCGCAGTGCTCCCAGGTGGCAGGCTTTCCTGGAATGCGTTGCTGTTTTATACCACGGGTTCCCAGGCAGAAGCACTCGCCAGAGGCGCTGCAAAACCTACAGCCGCCATGCTAGAGGAAATGCAGTTTATTGAAAAGTGGTTTAAGAGTATCGGGGCAACAGCGGTACGATCGGCATCCGAGCTATACATTCGCCATGCGGGCAATGTGGTAGGCGTGACTGAACCCTTAAGCGGTGCCCGCATGCTGGAAGGGGGAGTTTTTTCTGATGAAGCACTGGGAACCTTTGGCTACTACCTGGATGTCCGGGGAGGGATTACCGGCTTGGGGGCAAAGGCATCGGAAAAAGGTATTAGCAATATTTCCTTCCATACGCCCCCCCTGTTTAATGTAGGGATTCGCCATACCCTGATAAAAAATGTGCCCAACCTGGCAGTTGTTAGCCCAGGCTCTGGCTTTGATGGGTATGCCTGTGCGGCGGGTCGGATTGTGGAATTTAATGTTGCCGTCGGTCAGGGTGTGGGAATTGCTGCCACCCTGGCAATTGTCAAAAATAAGAATCTGGCGGACATCAAAAACCGCGAGGTCAGGCAGATTTTAGTTCAAACCGGGCGGCTCTCCCGGATTTATGGCCGCAGTTATTCAACGGAAGCTTCTCGACTACAGGCCTTTGAAACCGCACTCATTGCTTGAAGCTGGGATGAGTAGCGGAGGGTAATTATGGGTAGGGGTATTCCTGGAAAGAATGGGAGGCGATCGCAAACCAGGATAGGCTAATCTGGATTCTGTAACAATTGATAGAATTCTAGGAGTCAACCTTGGAACGGACATTTCTGGCAATCAAGCCCGACGGTGTACAGCGGAAATTAATTGGCGAAATCATCCGTCGCTTCGAAACAAAAGGCTTTACCCTGGTTGGCTTAAAGCTGTTGAATGTAAGCCGTGAACTGGCAGAGACCCATTACGCCGTTCACCGCACAAGACCCTTCTTTGCCGGATTGGTCGATTTTATTACTTCTGGTCCTGTCGTAGCGATGGTGTGGGAAGGCGATGGCGTAATTGCCTCCGCCCGCAAAATTATTGGTGCCACCAATCCCCTGACTGCCGAACCCGGGACTATTCGGGGCGATTATGGGGTCAATGTTGGTCGCAACCTGATTCACGGTTCCGATGCCCCCGAAACCGCCAAGCAGGAAATTAGTCTCTGGTTTAAGGACGAAGAATTAGTGAGCTGGCAACCCACCCTCCTGACATGGATTCACGAGTAGTCAAAGAAGGACTGGTGCTGCAAACACTAAATTTTGCAACCTGGAGGAGTGGGGGCTTCGCCTTAGAAGGGAGTTTCCCGCCGCTATTCCCCTCCAGAACTTTTGTTTTGGTCTACTAGCAGCCTGTCGGAGTAATCGACGTTCTCATTGCTAGGCTCTACCTAGTAACGTATAGCCCTTTTCAAGGGTGTGAGGTACAGTGAGGGTGCTTCGCGCCCCACTGTGCCTCACATTTCCGTACTTCACCCAAGTGCAAACCGCTATAAAACTTGAGGCTCTGCCTCCCTCTGACTAGAGGCAGAGCCTCCAGACAGGCATTCCCAGGAGGATCATGGGAACGAGGAGAGTCTCCCCGACAGGCTGCTAGCAGTAAAAGAAGGACTAAAGGATGAAGGCCAGGGGCAAAAAAGAAACTTTTTTGCCCTTCCCCTTTTTATGTCTTCGACTCCACAGGCTCTTCTTGCTTAGAGTCTTTTTGCGGGTCTTCCAGATTAAACTTGACGGGCTCTTCCGCTGAGCCAATGATCTCAGAGATCCCGTCATCGTCAGCTTCAACGCGCTTAGAAAACCCCCAGGTAAAGATGATGGCAATTAGGGAAACCATTAACCATTCGGGGGGAACCAGGCTGGGATAGACTACCCGCGCCAGCAGCCGCAAACCCACGATCGCCACCGTCAGGTAACCCGCGTCTTCCAGATGGTCAAATTCAGTCAGCCAGTGGATAAATAGACCTGCCATAAAGCGCAGGGTGACAATTCCAATCGTGGCACCCAGAAGAATCAGCCAGGTTTCGTGAGAAACCGCGATCGCCGTTGTCACGCTATCCAAAGAAAATGCCAGATCGGTAATGGCAATCATGGGAATTGCCTGCCATAGCGATGAGAAGCGAGGACCGTGGTGGTGTTTCCCATCCTCATCTTCAGACGTAAAATACTGAAATACTAGCCAGAGCAAATAAAGGGCCCCTGCCAGTTCAAACTGCCAGAACCGAATGACCCAGGTTGCGGTCAGAATTAGGGTCATCCGCAAAATATAGGCAAGCACCAGCCCAATATTGAGGGCACGCTTTTGTAGTTTAGGATCGTGTAAAGTCTGAGTCAGGGCAGCCAGGGCGATCGCATTATCAGCCGATAGCACCGCTTCTAGCGCGATCAATACGGGTAGGAGTAGGAGCGTCTCGTACCCAAAATTCGGTGAATCCAGAAGTTGATCTAGCATTAAAAATGTTTTGAACTGAACGTTGCAAACGTTTACAACGGCTTACTAAGTAGGAAGTGCAACTAAGTTAAAGCTACTTGTCGATTTGGTTGAGGTACGAAACCCAATGGCAGCAAAGGTTACGCTATCACCAACCCATCCTACAAATAATTTAGCCTACCAACTCATATCGGTTATCAATCGTTTATCAACCGGTTATCAACGCCCTGTTAGGGATACAAACTCCATTTAGAAAAGGAATTAACCCGATTAACTGATCGCTGACTTACCGCCACAGAAATTATAAGGATAATCATTAGTTTACTAAGCCTAACGCTTAAGCGAAAACTTCCGCCAGGCGAATAGGGGAGGAGGCAGATATTCAGAACGCACAACCGCTATTTTCTACTTTTTGCCTGCCTCTTTCCCTGGCTTGTGTTGCATCTTGTAACAAATTATTCCCCAAGGGGGCGTTTTGACAGAGCATTGGGAACGATAGATTCCACTGAAAGGAGTTTTGAAACAATGGCTTTATTAGCTCCCCAGGTCTTTTTGGCATTAAGCTTATCGGATACTCAGGTGTTTGTTGCTTTATTTGTCGCTTTGATTCCAGGCGTCCTAGCATTTCGTCTGGCAACTGAGCTTTACAAATCGTAACACTTTTAACCTGTAAGGGGTAGCCTGTTTTGTCAGCCTGGGCTTTACACCACTGTGATAGTTTTTCCTGAATCTAAGGAAGGTATCTGATGGGGTAGGCCGGGTTAAGCAAGACAGGTTTTTTATTTTTGGACCTATTATTTTCAGGACTTAACTGCTTGCTGGAAGCCGCGATCGCCCCTTAAAGCCC
>JBAUTA010001253.1:0-6026 GCA_049581985.1 Kovacikia sp. | reverse complement strand
ACCGGCTGTAGTCAGATTGGGAAAACCCTGGCTCATACCTTGCTGATGGTCGATAGCCTCACCACCGGAAAACTCAACGGCGCATGGTTCTATGACACCCTGACCAACCTGAATAAAAACGTCCCGATGCAGTTCCATCCAGTGGCTGACTTCTGGATTGCTGAGATGAAGCAAGCAGGCGTCAGATTCAGAAGAGGGCGAGATCGATCGATCAATTCCAACTACCAGGTAGACCAGGCAAACGCCATTTTCTCCTATGTGTCCACATCCCGCCCATCGGTTCGGGAAGCAGGTAGGGCAGCGGCAGGGGGCGCAGCGGTTTCCTTCCAGGCAGATTGGATGGTTCTAGAAGAACGATCGCAGTACCCCCCCGGCGCTGCTGATCCCCTGCCCCGACGTTTGGATGCCTCCATGATCGACACCCGACCAGTGCGGGAGCTGGGCACCCCTGGCGGTGGTCAGGGGATTGAAGCAGGCTTAGGTGATTGTGATCGCTACTTCTACCCGCACTACACCTGCGAGAAATGCAACCAGACTCAGCCGTTAGATCCCAAGGGCTGTTTGCTTAAACCAACCACCCAACGGGATGTGCTGAACCGTCCTAAGATTACCTACCTGTCTGAGTCCGGCAGACCTGTGGCATGGTTCCATACCGATGCCTCAGAACCCGTTGATAGTGCCTATTTCGGCTGTGCCTTTTGCGGTCATCCGATCGCTGAGGAGCAACGGCTAAACGCCTCATTCCGCTGCCGTTACACCGGGGAATGGTTGGTTGATTTCGTTGCCAGCCTGCCACCTGGCATCCCATCGAAGCGTTGGAAGGTTGCCGTTCACCTGACGCCGCTCTGCCGTCAAACAAAGACCAACCTGGCAGCGGAAATCATTAAATCGGGACTGGACGCATCAACAACGGAGGACTGGCAACAGCAAGGGCTAGGACACCCCTCCGAAACCGAAGCGGCGAGTATCACCCCTGACATGCTCCGGGTTGCCATGAGTGCCCCAAAACCGACCCGTAAACCAACGTGGACGATCTCAGGGATTGACATGGGGCGAAGTGAGGATTGGTTTGCGGTGGTCGATTTCTTCCCGCCTGAGAACTGGCGCAAGATGAAACCTGTGGAGGTCTATGAGCAGACCATTCGTTCAGTTCGATATGCATCAGGCATCGTGCGCGATCGCATCCCCAGCCTGCTCAAAGAGTTTGGTGTGGGCTATGGCTTAGTGGACAATGAGCCATCCCGCGAAAGCTCCATGAAACTGTGTCGGGGCACTGTTCTGGAAATGGCGGATCAGATTGCCTATCTGAATGAAATCGTCGAGGAATCGATCGTTGAGGATGGCGGACTGGCGGCGCGCTGCTGGAATATCCGCAATGAAAAGTTTATGGCAGCGGTGCTTGAAGGGTTCCTGTTGCAGGCATCAGACGGCTTTCCCCTTTACCGATTGCCACCGGAATGGGAAAAGTGGGTAGGAAATCCATCGGAAAACTCACCCTTGCGCCATCTGTCGGGGCCATTCCGGGATACTAAAGGACAGTGGCACCGGGGACCAGGAAATGTGGATGATGGCTATTTTGCGTTAGTCTTTGCCGAGGCAGCTTTCTACATCAAACTGCTCACTCCACCCCGTAGCTATAAGATTTCTGGCGCAGGCGATCGACCGGTAGGTAGCGTGATGCGAAATCTGTAGGGCATGATTATGGCAACGCCTCAGTCACAGCAATGCTAGACATAAAGACCAAGATTGAAATCGCCCGGACTGATCCCTATTTCGTCTACCAGTTTCAGGGTGGACCAGTACCGGAAGATGAGCACCTATTCCAACGCCTGGGTAGAGACTACGGCGAATATCAGAAAATGCGGCGAGACTCCCATATTCGCTCTGTCCTGCAGAAGAGACGACAAGCCATCCTGGGGCGCAACGTTTTAGTAGAAGCTGCCAGCAAGAAGTATGCAGATCGCAAAGCTGCCGAAACGGTAGAGGCAATCTTGCAGAAGCTGCGCTATGAATTCCTCTGTTCATCGTTGCTTGGCACTGGGCAACTGATTGGCTATTCGGTTGTCCGGGTCGATTACAACTCGGATGGAACGCTGATCCTACCGACAACGCAGTTTGTTCCCCAGAACCGGTTCATCTTCGCCTATCCAGAGCCGGACGACGATACTGTTCCAACGGCAACCGGGGAAGTGCTAGACCCCAAAACAGAAATCATTCTGGTTTCAGGTTACGAGCTGCGGCTGATCACCAAGCAAAATCCAATAAAGGGGGAGCGTTGCCCCAAAGGGCGATTCATTGTCTATACCTTCGATAGTGAACAAAGTCCATGGGGATTGGGCTTAGGCTATTCGATTTACCCCTGGTGGACGCTCAAGCGGGAAGCAATGAAGGCATGGTTGCTCCAGAGCGATCGCCTCGGTTCACCGCCCGTTATTGGCACCCACCCCCCTGAACTGGATGAGGAGAATGATCCAGAAGCAGCCGATATCCTTGCAGCTTTCGAGCGGTTCTTAAAATCCATCTCGCCCAACGGCTGGGCAAAGCTGCCAACCGGGTTTGAAGCGAAGTTGCTATCGGATGCGATCGCCGCTGCGGGTCCCGATACCCAGGAACGGCTAGTCAACATGGCAGACGCGCAGATCAGCAAAGTGGTTTTGGGTGAGGTTTCCTACTCAGACAAGAGCAGCGGCAGTTATGCCGCCAGTGCTGCCCAGGTGGAAGACCGGGATGCCAATCTGACTGATGCCGATTGCAACCTGCTGGACGAACAACTAGCGGAATGTTTGTGGCTACCGCTGATAGAACTCAATTATCCAGGTAGCACACCGCCAACCGTTCGACGGGAGACGATCTCTGACCAACGGAAGCTGGAGCGGGAACAGCAAGAAGAGGCAGCAAAAACGGCGCGGGCAAACCGTGACAACATCCTGATCAATCAGCTCCAATTGGAACCGACTGACGAATACATTAAGGAAACCTACGGCGTTGAATGGTCGCTGAAGAAACAGGAGCCAGCACAGCCGCCCATCCAAATCGCTCCTCCACCTGGAAACCCAGAAAACCCAGTTCAGATGGGGGAAACCGCCAACTTTGGCGCGATCGTTAATCAGGTCTTGCCCTGGAATGGTTTACATATTGGTGTCCAATATGCGCCTGGACAGGTCCGCTTCCCAAACCGCAAATTCGCCCAGCAGTTGCGCTCTGGCTATGGACATCTGCGGGGCTATCAGGGCAACAGCGGGAAAGCATTGCGCTGCTACATTTATCACGGGTTGCTGCATCCCGATAACCCACAGGGTAGCGATCTAATGTGGGCAGTTGACCAGATTGATCCAGCAAGTGGTGAACTGGACGATATGAAAGTCATGGCAGGTTACTGGAGCCAGCGGGATGCAATGATTGCTTACCTGCGAGAAATGCCACCGGAGTTCTATGGGGGCATCCGGGAGATTATGCCAGCCCACCTGGAACGGTTCCGCCGAGACACTGGGTATCCTGAATTCTCCAATCCCAACCATGACCCCAACACAGGACGCTTCGCGTCAGGCGGTGGCAAAGGAAAACGGTTACTCAGTCGCGCTACTGGATTGGGCGGCCACGTTGCTGAAAACGTAGCAGCCTGGAAGACTGGCAAGGTGTTAGGTGGAGTGGTTGCAGCCGCCGCCGCCGCTCACGGGGTAAACCATGAAGCTGCCAAACTGTTGAGTGAATCGGCAATTCAGGCAACTGCTGCCACACTCTTGCACTTCAGAGGGGAACATGGAAAAAATGCAACTGCCAGAGAGATCGCCGCCCACTTTATTGCCGAATCAGCAGGGGCACTAATGGGGAAAGTCTCTCACGGCGAAGCCGAGGGAGTTGCAGCCGCACTCGGAGGGGATGAACATGTCAAAGCGATCTCCGGACTCATCGCCGGAAAAACAGCCGGAATCGGCTCAAACTTTGCCGCCATCAAGAGCGGAGTCGCCGACCGAGTTGCCGGAAAACTCACCACGCACGGCACAACGCTTAAGAGCCTTATTCAGAAGGTCAGCGGTGACAGCAGCGATCACAGCGATTCTGGAGGCGTTGTTCGGCTAGCTGAATTCAAGCTGGAGCCGGAGGAAACTGCGGCAATCTACCACCTATCACGGGCAGGCTATATGATTGCCGCTTGCCATGACGCTGCACCCAAAGATCACGCTGAACCGATCGTTCTAACTGATGAAGATGACCGTCCGCTGCCATGAAATTACCCTGTGTTGCGACACGAAAAAACCTGTGGAACCTTTACCTGCTCCTGTGGCTTTATCTACTGCCGAACTGGACCTGATCGCACTGAAGAAGATGCCCGTCGCATTGCCAAAATCAAAGCGGAGGTTCTGTATGGCAGCAGAAATTAAAGCATCTGGTGGAAGTTGAACAACTGGGATTGCGGGAAACTGCCAGACGACTTCAGGTTGACCCTAGAACCATCAATCGCTATGTCGAACGCTTTGGGCTTTCTCCAAAGTGGAGATCGCAGACTGAAATGCAGGAATCTGCTTCCACGGACCTTCCCTGTTCGCAATTTGACGAATCTGGCGACCTGAGATCCAAACATCGCACTACCTGGAATACCCTTCAAAAGGCTTCCAAGACTGCCCTGCGAAGATTGGCTCCTGCCACCTATTCCTGGCTTTACCGATACGATCGTGACTGGTTAGACCAAAACTCACCTTCTGCCCAAAAGCCCGTTTACATCAACAATCGGGTAAACTGGCAGAAACGGGACGAGCAAATTCTGGCTCAGGTAAAGGAAGCCGTGCAGGTTTTACTGTCAGCCGAGAAACCGATCAGAATTACCGTGAGCAGAGTTGCCAAGGCGATCGGTCAACTGGCACTGATCGAACAACATCTTGACCAGATGCCCCAGACAAAGGCTTACCTGGATTCAGTGACAGAGAGTATTGAGGATTATCAGATTCGGCGGGTGCGGTAGGCAGCTGAATTGCTTGATCGCCGAGGGGAACAGACGGAGCCGTGGAAAATAATCCGGTTGGCAGGGTTGAGACCAGGCTATTCGGAAAAGGTGGAGCGGGCGATCGACGAAGAGGTTTTGCTCGATCAACCAAAGTTGTAGTGGCAAGAGGCTTTGTTGCACAAATAAATCCAGTAAAATCAAGGGTTTCAGCGATCAAAAACCGATAAAAACCCAGATTTTAGCTCTTTAACTGTCTGAAAGCCTTATCTGGCAAGCATTATTCATGCAACAAAGCCGTGGCAAGATCAAGTGTTGCATAAACGAATTTAAATCACTTAGCCATTTCAGCTTGTAGCTGGAACTTGATCATGCCACCCGCAATTTTCTCCTTATGCTGGAGGATCCGATTTACTTTTGCCAGGTTGAGCCAAACCAGCAGCACCTGAGAATGCAGCTGTCGCTACTGTGGCTATTGATGAATAAACTTTCTCATCGCCCTTGCCAGCGAGTAAGGCCACAATGATCATGGCTCCTCCCACAGTTGCCAATAATATTGGAGTTGAGGCTCGGATGATCTCAGGAACAGCATAATAGGCTTTTGTACCGTCAGGCGATGTTGATTCAACTTCTTTAGTGCTGCTTGAGATTGCTGACGGATTGGGGTCAGGTGTAAAAGCAGTCATGATTGAGTCTCCTTAAAGGGTTTGGTGATTGTAAAGCTGAGTGGCTTTAGTCTTGCCAGTTATTAGGTGATCTGAGAATTGACTGATGCAGTCGGTAACAACCAAGCAGCGGAAGAGCACCGGCATCTGCATAAGGACAAAATGTTGCACCTATTAATTTAGGCAATGAGATGCGAAGATGCAGAGAACACTAGAGGAGCATGATTAAGATGAATGCTTCATTAAAATTCTGGACTATTTGCCAAATTAGCCTGGGAAAGGAAAGGCTTGGATATGAGTATCGGTTGCTTCCTCCTGCCCAGGAGTTCTTTCAAAGGCAATTTCCAACGGTACTTGATGCTCAACGCCGAAATATTCAGATTGCTCTGCTCACTCAGTTTCAGCCCCAAAAATCAGACATC
>JBAUTA010001252.1:0-1928 GCA_049581985.1 Kovacikia sp. | reverse complement strand
GGAAAATCCCCTATCTGCTGCCTCCCTTTTTCCCTGACCAGCTTCACAGCTTCTCGATAGGCCCGCGGATCTTCAAATTCGCAGTAGAGGATTTCGACTCCTGCTTCCAGGGCTGCCTGGATCTGGTCCAGATGCCGCACCAGGCCGATCAGATGGGGAGGGTGGGGAACAGGGCTGGGTGCCGCTACGGGGGTGGGTAACAGATCAGCCAGGCAGGTGGACGATCGCAATTCCCATCGTTGTGGCTGTGCTCTCAATGCTTCCAAGCGGGACACGATTTCTCGTCGGAGCCGATTTAATTCGCTCACAGGCACTAGAACAGGGCCTTGCAGATGGTTGACCAGGTTGCCTAATTTAAAAGGGGTATTCCCCAGACGCCCCAACTGGGTTCGTAAGCGTTCAGCGGTGAGGGGGTTGGTATGGGCTGCCACCAGGGAGATGGTGGAGTCTACCTGAACGAGATGACCGGCCTCGTCGCGGGCGATCGCGGTTAATGGTTTGCCCAGCTCTCCATATATCTCCAGCTGAATCAGTCGTTGGAATTGTGGAGTGTCTCCCGCAAAGCTCTGGCGCAGTTGCCGATCTAGCTCCGGATCGTTAGTTTTCCAGACCTTATCCCCAATATGTATCCGTTTCAGGTTCAGGTCATGCCGCCCAAACGATAACCCTGCTTCCTCGCCCTGGTATTCCACGGCATAGATCCGTCCCCCTTCTTCCCGTGCTTCCGGGTGTCCGGCATCGAAGACAACCCCATCTCCAGGCTTGACTGGAGCTTGCAGGCGCACCACCACCTGTTGCCGATGAATGCGAATCACGTCTCCCAGGTAAACCCCGCGCTTTTTGCCAAACCGGGCATGAACCAGTTCTTGATTATTAATGCCGCGAAACCAACCCGGATAAAGTCCACGGGAGAAGGCCATTTCCAGCGCGTAGCGATCGGGGGGCGAGGGGGATTGGGGTGGCGTGTTGCGTGTGGGGTTCTGGCCATCTCCCACCGAATCTGCCATGACTCGATCCAATGCCTGCCGATATACGCGAGTCACGTTGGCAACGTATTCCGGGGTTTTCAGGCGACCTTCAATTTTGAGACAGGTCACCCCTGTTTTGACGAGATCGGGGAGAATTTCCAACCCCGCCAGATCTTGAGGACTGAGGAGATATTTGCGATCGCCCAAATCCACTAAGGTGCCATCGGCAATCAGCTCATAGGGCATGCGGCAAGCCTGGGCACACTCCCCGCGATTGGCAGAGCGTCCGCCCAGTGCTTCACTGGTCAGGCATTGACCTGAATACGCCACACACAAAGCACCATGAACAAAAACCTCCAACGGCAACGAAATTCCCTGTTCTCCGATCTGCTGCTGAATTTTGTTGATTTCCTTGAGCGCACACTCCCGCGCTAGAACCACCAACTGACAGCCAAGCGATTGGGCAAATTCTACTCCAGCGGCACTGGTAATGGTCATCTGGGTAGATGCATGGATGGGAAAATCTGGAGAAAGGTGGCGAATTAACCGACAAATCCCCACGTCCTGCACAATCACAGCATCCACTCCCGCTGCAATCATGGTGCGGAGATACTGTTCTGCCTCTGCCAGTTCCGCTGGAAAGATGAGCGTATTTAGCGTGATATACCCTTTGACTCCCCGGAGGTGCAGAAAGGCGATCAATTCAGGTAAGTCAGCTTCCGTAAAATTTTCTGCCCGCATCCGGGCATTAAACCGATCTAATCCGAAATAGATCGCATCTGCGCCATTTTCTACCGCTGCTTTGGCGCATGCCCAATTCCCTGCCGGAGCAAGCAGTTCCGGTCGTTTAAGGATTGGTGGACTCGTTTGCAGGCTAAATTGCGGGAGGCTACTCATGGTTGAGGATTGGGGATTGAAGATTTGGGATTGGAGATTGGAGATTGGAGATTGGAGATTGGA
>JBAUTA010001251.1:0-3722 GCA_049581985.1 Kovacikia sp. | reverse complement strand
CTGTCCTAATCAAACTGGCGATAGCTATAACTCAGTTTGGGTTGACCTGACATAGGGGCGTAGCATTGGGTAAAAATTCTTGCTGAACCCGAAAATCCCTGCCCAAATCCTACGCCCTGACAGAATTGGACGATTCCCACCCAAAATCCGTCAGCAGCAGCGTCAAAAGGGTTGAATTTTAATAGAACTTTGAAGTATGGAGCAATGGGGAACACCAAGAATCTATACTCAATATTTGGGATTCAAACTCCACGGTTGGAGATTTAAGCACCGATCGCTGCTTCCGACACCTAACTACCTACCACCTAGTTAAAATGCAAACCTACTACTATGTCCTGGCTAGCCAACGCTTCTTGACTGAAGATGAACCTTTAGAGGAAGTGTTCAAAGAACGCAACCGTAATTACCAGGAGCAGAACAAGGAAATTGACTTCTGGTTGATCAACCAACCTGCTTTTTTAGAAGCGCCCGAACTGGCATCTGTTAAGGCAAAGTGTCCTCAGCCGGCCAGTGCAATTATTTCAACCAATCCTCAATTTATTACCTGGCTCAAACTCCGTCTGGAGCATGTTGCCACCGGTGAATTTCAAGCGCCCTCAGACACCATTCCCCAGCCCTTAGGTTCTTTGGCGGTTGCATCCTGATTAATTCCAGGGGATCTTTCAGTCGCCTCCTGGGGTGCTCAATTCGCTTTCTGGTAAAGCCCCAAAGGGCAGGATGATGGGAGGGAGATCAAAAGGTTTATGTACAAAGTCATGCGACGGGTTCAAGCTTTTTGGGGGACAACGCTACTGGCTTTAGTGAGTTTACCGTTTGGGGCTAGGGTCGTGGCTCAAGTTCCATCGATTTCCCCAGCCACGGGGGAGGGTTTTCCAGCCCAAGCCTCCTATCCATCCTGCCAACCTCCTAATCCGGGTGAATATCTGCTGTTAGTGGTTAGCAAAACTCCAGAGGTTCAGGATCAGGTCAAGCGGACATTACCGCCCAGCACTCCATCCACGGTTTGTACCTACATAGATAGTGTCGTAACTCGTGTGAGTGGCTTTTCTAACGTCGATACGGCAAACGCCTGGGCAAGATACCTATCAGATTCAGTTGGGGTATCTGCCTTTGTTGCCCGCTCTTCAGAAGTTGCCTCAAGACAAGAGGCTCCCCCTTTTCCTGCGCCCGCTATCCCTCCGGCCCAAACGATTCCAGCAGCCAAACCAGCTCAGCCACCTAAAACTCCCGTTCCAACCGCAACCTCTTCTTCCCGAAATCCCAATGGCTTTAACCCCAAGCCATTGGGAGCAGGTTACGCTGTTCTCGTCAATTATTTCAATCGCCCCGATTTGGCGACGCAGATCCGGCAGCTATTAAGCAAAGAAATTGGGCTGGTTTCCTACGGTCAGCGACCTTATTTACTAGCAACCTATACGACGGATCAAAACCAGGCTCATGTAACGCTGCAAAAACTGACCGATCGCGGCTTTTGGGCCGTGGTCGTTGACAGTCGTCAGGTGCTCCTATTGCGGCAGGCCGTTAAGTAAGGCGTGGGGGCGTGGGAAATTGCCCCCTACCCCCTACCCCTCAATAACTCTCTGAGCAGCGCAGAGGAGATCAATTGCCTGATCCCCACTGATTAGACGTTTTAGAACGACCTGGCCGATCGCTTTCGATGCTGGCTCCATCTGAGCCTGGGCAGTAGGTTTTACCTCTACCATGAGAACCGCCTCCTCAACCCGATAGAGCCACAGTTTCTCGCCGTTCTCCCAAATACAGAGATCCATCTGGCGGATTTCAGGCTCCCGTCTCCAGGCTGCTCCATTCCACAGCCCTCCGAGTTCCCAAACTCTTCCAATCGTCCATCCATCTGATAGAAAGAAGTACTTCACCGATCGCTACATTTCCTCAACTTGTCAGATAGCTTACACTCAATGTCAACCTAAGCGGTATCTTGATTAAGAGCAATACTATTGCGTGATTACTATTTAGCTGCAAATTCTTAGCTGCAAATTCATGGACATCAAGGCTCTTATTCGCGAAATTCCAGACTTTCCAAAACCGGGAATTAATTTCAAAGATATCACCACTCTGCTACGGGATGCAGAGGGTCTTTGCTACACAATTGATGCCCTGGCAGAAAAATGTGCCGATCTTAACCCCGCCTACATCATTGGTATGGAGTCCCGCGGTTTCATCTTCGGTGCTCCCCTGGCCTACAAGTTGGGATGCAGTTTCATTCCAGTTCGTAAACCGGGTAAGCTTCCCGCTGCGGTTCACACCGTTGAATATGAGTTGGAGTACGGCATGGATCGCCTGGAAGTCCATCAGGATGCCCTGCACCCTCCAGAGAGCAGAATTTTGATTGTGGATGATGTCATTGCTACGGGTGGGACTGCGTGCGCAACTGCAAAGTTGGTGCAACAGACAGGCTGTACCCTGGTTGGGTTCGCGTTTGTGATCGAGCTAAAAGACCTGAATGGACGGAAACATCTACCCGAAGTACCTATCATTACGTTAGTTGAGTATTAGGATAGGTTTGAGCGGTCGCGAATCGCCAACAGCGAATCGCCAACAGCGAATCGCTAGTAGATCAAAACGAAAGTTTTGAAAGGGGTGAAGGGGGGGAACCCCTGCTTGGGAGCGAAGCCCCCAACCCCCCAGGGCGCAAAATTTAGTGTTTGCAACGCTAGGGACTACCCATGACCACCTCCGATCCCAGCAAGCTTGACTCCAGCTTGGATAAACTCAGCGCTTTCTTGACTGGCGAAACCTTTGCCTACATTGTCAAGCGGGTGTTGCAGGGTTTGTTGACCCTGTTTCTAGCATCTGCGCTCTGTTTCATCATCATTCAGCTTGCTCCAGGGAATTATGTAGACACGCTAAGAGAGAATCCTAAAATTTCGCCAGAGCGAATCGCCCAGCTCACCAAGCAGTTTGGATTGGACAAATCCTGGCCTGAACAATATCTCCGATGGCTGTGGCAGGTGGTGACCCAGGGAAATTTTGGAACCAGTTTTGTTTATCAGAGATCGGTGTCTTCCCTCCTGTGGGAAAGAGTTCCGGCAACCTTGCTGATGGCAATCGTCTCCCTGGTTGCAACCTGGGCGATCGCCCTTCCCTTAGGAATTGTGGGTGCCGTCAATCAAAACCGCTGGCTTGATCGCTTCCTGCAAGTGGTCAGCTATACGGGGCAGGGCTTTCCCAGCTTTATTGCGGCTTTGATGTTGCTGATTTTCGCGCAGAATACAGCCCCTCTCTTCCCGGTGGGCGATATGACCAGCATCGACCATGCCGACCTGAATCTCTTTGGCAAGATTCTCGATATTGGCTGGCATTTAATTTTGCCCACGATCGCCCTCAGCATCACGGGCTTTGCCGGACTCCAGCGAATCACGCGGGGGCAACTGCTGGATGTTCTCCGCCAGGACTATATTCAAACCGCCCGCGCTAAGGGACTGCCCGAAAATAAGGTGATCTATGTCCACGCCCTGCGGAATGCCATCAATCCCTTGATTACGTTGCTCGGCTTTGAATTTGCCAGTCTCCTCAGCGGCGCTTTTATCACCGAATATTTCTTCAACTGGCCCGGTTTGGGCCGTCTCATTCTCCAGGCAATGCAGGCCCAAGACCTTTACCTGGTTATGGCAAGCCTGATGATGGGCGCTTTTATGCTCATCGTCGGTAACTTACTGGCCGATTTGCTGTTAAAGATTGTTGATCCACGCATCAAGTTAGAT
>JBAUTA010001250.1:0-7444 GCA_049581985.1 Kovacikia sp. | reverse complement strand
AGTAGTGGGTATTGAGCGGGTGGGGGGAAGGGAAAGAGTTTTGAGTTTTGAGTTATACGTTTTGAATCTGGGATGGGGAGTATGGAGAGTGGGGTGATTCCTGACTGCTGATCTCCTCAACATCGGTTCTCTGTTCTCTGTTCTCTGTTCTCTGATCTTTCATGCCTGCGGTTCCTGTCGCCATTAATAATCCTATTTTGGCGAGATCTGCAACGGTGCCAGACAGACAGCAGATTTGATTGTAGGTATCGAGGGCGGTTTCTATAGAACCCAGATAGCCAGATTTTGCTAAAATTTCGGCGATCGCACGATTGACTTCGTTGTTGAGCGATCGCACCGATGCCAGCATTTGGGCATCTAAGGATAGGTGGCTCCCAGACTTTTCGTTAAGCCAGCGGCGCAAAGTTTCACAGCAGCATGTGCCGTCATTTCCTGGTAAGAGAGAGGCGAGGGCGATCGCTCCGCTGTTGATCATCGGGTTGCGTGGAAAGCCTCGATCTTCCCTGAGTTGGGTCAGGGAATGAAAAGACTGATTCGAAGGATCCAGGCCGACATGGGCAAATACTTGCTCCTCTCCCAACTGTTCTAATAAAAACAGCAGTAATAAGGGTTTGACCACGCTCATCAGGGTGAATGGCTCCTCAACCTCCCCCGCTGAATGGCTTTCTCCATTCTTCTGCTGAATCTGCACCGCCACCCAGTTGGGATTTGCTTTTGCCAGAAGAGGAATATAGTCGGGCAACCGCCCCATCTGAGCGCGTGTTTTTGCCTGAATCACCCAGGCCTCCAGTTGAGCCTGGGTTAAGGTGGGCAGTCCCGTCATTGAGAACCGTTGGGTAACTGACCGATCGCGGGTAGCCCTTCTACGGCCACTCGGAACCGCTCTACCCCCTCGCTGTATTCGATCGGTAAGATCGCTTCGACGTTTTCATGGGGATTGGGAATGATCACCCAGGTTTCCACCGTGCCTCCGTAAACTTTTTCTGCGGCTTCAACCCCTGCTTCGATCGCCCGTTTAACTTCTGAAACATCCCCCCGAATGTTTACCGTAAACCGTGCGCTGCCTGCTCGAATGTAACCGACCAGCGTAATCCGACCTGCTTTAACCATGGCATCGGCAGCCGCTAACACTGCGGGAAATCCCTTTGTTTCAATTGACCCAACCGCTTTCGGCATTACTTCTCTCCTGAACAACTCAAACTAGGCAACCCGCTATTTTGCCAGGTATCTTATTTCAGCGACTTATCTTCCAACCGATCTAAACCCGAAACCGCTCAGCCTGGGCGGTAAATTCTAGGGGCAAGACTGACTCAACGTTTTCTGGTGGATTGGGGACCATGTAGTGAGAAACCAACCTGCCGCCAGGAGGAGTTGCATTTGCCGCTGCAATTCCCGCTTCAACGGCTGCTCTGACTTCCGAGGTCGGTCCACGCACAGCAACCAAAAATTCTGCGCGTTCAGCCAATCCATAGTAAACGAGTGTCACGCGACCTGCTTTTACCATTGCATCTGCTGCCGCCATTACAGGAGGGAACCCATCTGTTTGAATAACTCCGACTGCAAGCGGCATCACACTCTCCCGGAAGCGAATAAGGATATCGAATCAATTCTAAGCATGATCTCGAACACTTGGGGTGAAATAACAACTCTTTCTTTGCATTAAAAAAGGAGCTGAAGCGGGGGAATCCTTCAGCAGGGAAGGGAGAGAGGAATCTAACCTTCCGATGGAGTTTCTTCTGCGCTTGTTTCGGGGGTTTCCGACGCTTCGGAGTCGGTCTCTAAGGCTGCGTCGGGTGAAATTTCTGCGTCGGGTGGAATTTCTTCAACGGGAGGCTTTGCTTTCACTGGTTTGGGGCCACGCATCAGGGCCGGGTTAACGGCCTGTTTGGGTTCCTCTTGGCGGCCTCCTTTTTTGCCCTTTCCCTTACCCCGGTCTTTGCTGCGGGGAGCGGGTGGTGCACTAGATTCTCTGGGAGCTTCGCTAGGGGGGCGATCGCTCCCTTCTCCCAGGTTGGCATGTGCTTGCCGTTCAGACTTTTTAATTGGACGTTCTACCATTGTTAAGACCTGTTAACCCTCTATGTGTATCCTACCCCGCGTTGGTACACGCGGCAGTGTTTTTTGGGGGGTGAAGGGGTGAAGGGGAGAAGAGATTTTTTATCCTTCATCCTTTGCCCCCTGCCCCCTCTTTTGGACTCCCCCCTCCCCCCTTTCTTTCCCTACTTTCCCAACTGCTCTAACAACGCCTGTCGCATAACATTAACTGGGACTGGCTGCTGGAGCCAGATTTTGAGGGCGGCGGCTCCCTGTTGGACAAGCATTTCCAGACCGTCGATCGCGACACATCCCTGCTGTCTTGCCTGTTGGAGAAAGCGAGTCGGGCTGGGGGTATAAATCAGGTCATAGGCAATCAGATGGGGCGACAAGCGTTCGATTTCTGCTGGACTCAGGGGCGATCGCTCGACCTGGGGAGACATGCCAATCGGGGTTGTATTCACGAGCAAGTGGGTCTCAGGTAAAAGTTTTGGTAACTTGTTCCAGGTATGGACTTGCAGGTTAACCGATAGGGGAGAATGTATCCAACTATGCAAAAAGGTTTCTAGCTTCTGGTCGTCCCGTCCAACCACTTGAATTTCGGCACAACCCAACTGGGCACAGCCTGCGATGACTGCCCTGGCTGCCCCACCGTTGCCTAAAATCACTGCTTTGACCTGGGTCCAATCCCGGTCTAGTTTGCGCAAGGGAGCCAGAAATCCTTCCACATCTGTGTTTGTCCCACTCCAGCCGGTGTCAGTTTTCCAAACGGTGTTAACCGCCCCGATGCCCCTGGCAATATCGGAGACTTCGGTTAACAGGGGCAGAATGGCTTGTTTGTGAGGAATCGTAATGCTAAAGCCCTGCAAGCCGATCGCAGCAAATCCGTTGATGGCTTGCTCTAAATCCTCAGGCTTGACGGGTAAAGGAATATAGACGTAATCCACGCCTAAATCAGCGATCGCCGCATTATGCATGACGGGCGAGAGGGAATGCTCTACGGGATAGCCGATCACACCCAGTAGTTTGGTTTTGCCGGTAATCACGGAAATGAATGAGGGGGTATGGAGTATGGGGAAGAGGGGGTGGGGGGCAGGCAAATGACCGTTGGTGAGGCGGAGATGAGGCGGATCTGTTGAAGTCGGGGGAGAGGCTTATTCAAGGGGGGTGGATTCGGTTTTGATGGGTTGGGATTCAGGGGGTGGGCTTGCTTTAGGAGTCATGGGTGGGGAGTTGGTTAGTTCGAGCTCAAGTTCGGAGAGTTCCAAACTCAATTGGGCTATGACAGGATCCGGAAATTCTGGGGCAGACGGTTCTGGTGGTTGGAGAACCCGCCGAATCGGGAGATTGGCAATTAGGGCCGTTGCTCTCTGATTGCTTTCCAAGGAGAAATCCATCCCCTCAATATCAAGCTCCACGTAACGGGAAACCACGGCAAGAATTTCCTTTCGCATTTCCTCAAGAGATTCTGGTGAAATATCCGTGCGATCGTGGGCCAAAACCAGCTTGAGGCGGTTCTTCACTTGCTGACGGCTAGCGTCACCAGTTCGGGAAAATAGGCGTTCTAGAAATTCAAGCAACATGGAGCAGGTGAGGCTATGGAGGATAAAGGATAAAGGATGAAGGATAAAAGATAAAAACTTTAGCCTTTATCCCCTATCTCCTATCCTTTCAGAAAAGCTTGGTGTTGAGAACTTTTTTGAGGCGGGAAAAGAAGCCGTCGTTGTTAGCAGTCAGATCTAAAAAATCGACCTTTTCGCCTTCCAAACGGCGGGCGATGTTATCGAAAGCGCTCCCTGCCAGAGAGGGACTTTCTGCCAGAACGAGCGGTTCACCCTTGTTAGTAGATACAATCACCTTTTCATCATCGGGAACGACACCAATCAGGGGGACGGCCAAAATTTCGCGCACGTCTTCGACGGACATCATGTCATTTGCTTGCACCATCGCCGGACGGATGCGGTTAATGATGAGATGGATATTCTTGATGTTGTTCGCTTCTAGTAACCCCACCACCCGATCGGCATCACGCACTGCTGAGATCTCTGGGGTCGTAACGATGAGAGCTTCTTGGGCGGCGGCGATCGCATTCTGAAATCCCATCTCAATCCCAGCGGGGCAATCAATCAAAATATATTCATAGACCTTTGTCATCGCAGCGACTATTTTCTTCATCTGCTCTGGTTTGACGGCGTCTTTGGTGCGGTTCTGCGCGGCTGGCAGCAAAACCAGATTGGGATGACGTTTGTCTTTAACGAGTGCCTGCTCTAAACGGCAGTGCCCCGCCAACACATCAACGGCGGTGTAAACAATTCGATTTTCTAAGCCCAGCAACAGATCCAGATTGCGTAGACCAAAATCAGCATCAATCACAGCAACCTTGCGTCCCCGCCTTGCCAGTGCCATGCCCAAATTCGCTGTGGTGGTGGTTTTGCCCACCCCTCCCTTACCCGATGTGACGACAATGGTGCGATTCATGAAATGAGGAGGTAATTAACTAAATGGCTACTGAATGTTTCGGTGATTCCCTGAGTCGGTAGTTATAAAAGGATAAAGGATAAACGAAGAGGGATAACAGGTTTGGGTTAAAAGTGATGGAGTGGGGGGTGATGGAGCGGTTTTTATTTCCGCTCTTTCCTGTTTATTATCCTTTATTCTTTCCCTGTCCCTGACTCCCCAGGGTTTGAGATCGGGAATATTCGATCGCCCTGGCAATATGGATGCTTCCCTGGGGCGTGACGTAGGCCACCTCTGGGTAGTATTGGTTGAGGGGGGCTTCAGGTGCTCTGGCCACAAAATCCGCAATTCGAAGTTGGGTTGGCTCCATTTGGAGTGCCATGATCAGACAGCGGGCATTGCCTTTACTGCCTGCATGAGTGACTCCCCGTAAACGTCCCCATACCAGAATATCGCCCTCTGCCGTGACAGAACTACCAGGGTTCAAATCTCCTAACACAACAACGGTGCCATTATGACGAATGTCGGCCCCCGATCGCAGCGTTGTCTCAATATAGAGGGGATCGGCTAAGGCTTGCCCCGATTCTTGAGTTGGCTGGTTCAGGTGGGCGATGGAAGGCTGTTGCTCAACCGAGTAACCCACTGTCGCAGCGGCAACCGCAGTCTGGCGGCGGCTGGTGTAAACCCGTTTGAGATGGAGTTGAACGTCCGTCAGGGCATCGGCGATCGCCTGGAGTTGGCGTACATCCAGCAACCGATCCCTGGCAATCAGATGCACCGTAGTATCTGGTTGCCAGAAGCGCTCCCCAGCATTTAATCGTTGCTTGAACTGGTGCCAGATTTCCTCCCAACTAAAGGCTCCTGCTGAATTAGACTCATCTCCATCCCCTTCAGGAGGCAGCAATAGCAGCAATTTTCCACCTTCACTCTTGAGGCGGACTTGCTGATCTCGATCAACGTCCGCTGAGTCTTCAGGAACGATGGGAATAGAGGAGGGCGCGGCATCAGTCATGCGGACAGAAATCGATCAATCTTAACGGATTCAATATAAGCGAAATCCTTGAACTTGGCACAGTTTATAGAAGGAACTTGAGAGCGGAGGGATGGGAAAGGCAGTCACAGGCAGCGGCGATGGGGAGGGCCAGGACTGCAGGCTGATCAGTAACTGGGTAGGGTTAGAAAGGACAGGATAAGGGAAGTATGGGAAGGAGAGCCTTTTTGAAAGGCAAGTTTTGAGTAGGGGCGGCCTACAGCCCTGCGCCCCTACCAAGGATCTAAAGGAATTGTAAAGGCTGGAAGTTATTTAATCCGCACCTAGCGAGAAATAAAGTGAACCCAAAACTCATTTCCGCAGCAGCAGGTATTACTAATTAGATTGTATGAGTAGGTCAGACCGGAACCACTAGAGTAGGTATCGTAATAGCTTTGGCCAGCATTATACATCAACTCCCCATAGGGATCGTTAACCACAAACCCGCTTGAGTTATAACCAATAATCACCACAATATGTCCAGAGGCTGTAAAGTACCCATGAACAACTGCTGGGTTTCCTTGAATCAGCCACTCCTTAACTTCTTCAATACTGGCAGTTTCCTTAAAGTTATCCTTAAACCCATAGGCCTGCACAATTTTTGCGAGCGCATAGGGATCATGTCTATCCAAACCATAATCAATGCAGTATTGGTATAGCTCGTCTGGAAACCGAATCCCCGGATGTTTCCGAGCCGCACCCAAGTAAGCCAGGCACATGGAGATCGACGTTACATTACAGGTGCCATAGGGCTCATCAGAGTTATCAAGCTGATCAAAGTAAGGAACACTTAACTTGACAGCGGGCGGGAAAATAATGCCGCCATTATTCATAATCGCGCTGTGTTTCTGGTAGACGTACCACGTATTTTTGCCCTGTAAGCTTTGGTCTGAAAAGGTTACCTTAACGTGATCACTTTCTGGGGCATAGGATTGTAGGGTAAAGAGTGTGCCTGCCTTTACCGCCTGCTTTTGATCATCGGATAGTTTTGAAGCTTGAAGCGGTTGCTGTTTCAGTGTGGTATCACAAAGAATCTTAAGTTGAGTCATGGAATTCAGCCAATACACCCCTCTCAACATGGCATGCCCATATTTCAAAGAAGCTTTATTTTTATGACGGCAAAATGACTTTATAAAATGATACCAATTTAAATAGCGAACAGGGCAGATTGGGGACGGGGAGCAGGGGTGGAACCCCTGGCTGGGGGCGAAGCTCCCACACCCCCATCTGCAACTTTCATTTTTTAAATTGGTAGGACTTTAATAGATACATCAGTCCTAAATCATTTGTGAACAAGCAGAATGGTGAAAGCCTTTCCCGCCAGGGAAAGGCTTTCACCATCCAAATAGGATCGCTATAGGATTACGATCTCCCTTAATCATGGATTGAACCATCAGGCATCGTTGCGTCCTTTAGCTCCGCACCATTTAGATTGGCACTGCTCAATTCTGCTTTCACGAAATTTGCACCTGTTAAATTGGTATTCCGCAGGTCCGCCCGACCCAAATAGGCTTCGATCAGGGTGGCGTCTGTCAGGTCTGATTGGCGTAGATCTACCCGGCTTAAGTCTGCCCGATTCAGCCGGGCTCGCTGCAAAATTGCGTGGGATAGTTTCGCCTTACTAAGGATAGCGCCCGATAAGTTTGCTCCGCTCAAATCAACTCCAGTCAGGTTTGCTTCATTCAAATTTGCCCGCTCTAACCTGGCATCTGTTAGAGTTGCCTGTCCTAAATTCACCTCAACCATCACGGCATCACTCAGGAAGGTTCCCTTTAAAAGCGCCCCTGCCAGATTAGCTGCCGTCAAATTTGCCTCCCGCAAGTTGGCTTCGCTCAGATTTGCCCCTCGCAGATCCGCCTTGGTTAGGTCCGCACCACTTAGATTTGCCCCTCGCAGGTCTGCCTTGCGCAGGTCTGCTCCTGT
>JBAUTA010001249.1:0-6259 GCA_049581985.1 Kovacikia sp. | reverse complement strand
ACCCCCCTGTTGCAAAATTTAGTGTTTGCAACACTAGTAAGACAAAAACGACTGAGCCAGTATTACAGGCTTAAGGGCACCTTCGCCAGGGAAGTATTAATTTTTCTCTCATTATCTAGCAAATCTGCGGGATAATACCTCTTCTTAAGAAATTAAGCAGAAAACTGATAGGCCAAATTTGAGGTTGGGGGTATCATCCGTCACGTTATAGGGCTAGCACAACAAAAATAAAGTTTTGCAAGGGGTGAAGGGGCGACTCCTCTGCTTAGGGGCTTCGCCCCCACTCCCCCCCGTCGCAAAATTTAGTGTTTGCAACATAGTCCTTGAGATTAGGAGGGTTACCCATTATTAACACGCGACGACACGCCAATTACCTGGAGGGATGGGATCTGTGTGAAAATAGCCTCCCTCCAGCGGCGATCGCCACCGATCGTAATTCGCCCCTACCAGTTCATCGGGCAACTTCAACCCGGATAACCTAACTACATAAAACCGCTTTCTCAGTATCCACTTCCTCTCTATCCAGGATAATCGGCAAATCTTCAGCCATCGCGTCCATCGTAATGGACTGACTATCGTACTACAGCATAACCTTTTAACAGCCTGCTTTATACCGGATCTTTCACTGCAACCGGGTCTTGTCTCCAATAGGCTGGGGTGTTCTATTTAACCTTAACCTTTGAGGAGAGGGAGGTGGAGGAAAAGGACATTTTAGGCTGCAATTCTAGTAATCTGCAACATTTCATTGCCACCACGCTGCAACTCATAGGAAACCCTATGAATTCTACAGTCGTATCCTCTTCCTTCCAATTTTTCAACTATGGCCTTAAGGTGCTGTGATGGTTGTAGCATCAAAGTTAATAATGGGAAAATCCTGACCTCTCGACACACCCTCAGCATTTCACAAATAGAATTAAAATGAAAATTCCCATCAAAATGATCAGAATACAAAAAAAGAAAATGAGAGCTCAAACCCAGCTCATATTCACAGTCTCGGTACTTTAATTGGGGTAATTCACCAACCTCATATCGACCCTGTGCTTTGCCAACCTCATAATCCTGACAAAATACTTCTGTTACTTTTTCCCGATGGTTCCTTAATCCATTGGGTGACTCATGATACGTCCAAACCCAATCATCTGGAGTGCGTTCTACCTGTTCGATAACATGATCTACAACTGTATAAAAACGATTTCTAATTTGCTTTGAGTTGAAGATATACAGTGGGTCAATCGACTTTATCCTATATCCAAGTCGTGTACCTTCTGCATTGAAGCTAGCTGGACCATCACCAACACTAAGAATAGACTTTTGTAAATCAGATGTAGTAAGGTTGAACATCTTGACATACTCATCAAGAGATCTGCCAAAAGGAACTACCTGCTCTAACTGCATCACCATTTCATTGATGTCCTCTTAAACACAGAAATTCTCAAGGCTTGGTTGCCATCAGACGACTTCCCCATGATTGCCTCAACAATCAATTAAAGCAACTGTTCAATCAACTATGAGGGGTGCGGAAAGCTCAGAGCAGCCTCAGGCTGAGAATTGTACCCCTTCAGGGAATCCGATCTGTCAATTGAACGTCTTTCGCTTCGTTTGCGGAGCACAAGGCGGAGGTGGATTACGTTTCGGGAGTGCCAAAAGTTGAGGTAGGGGTAAGTGCTGGCTCCGAGACTTTCAGTAAACCAGGAGCCTATATCTTCTGGAAACTCAGACCCTGGATTAGCAAACCCCATCCCCATAAGTCCTATGGCTGGTGTGCCGTCGCTCTTGGGGTGAATACCCTGCTTATCCATCAAGCCGTTCCCTGGTATCGAACGCAACAAGCGCAACAAGTTTGGATATCACGACGGGGAATGAGAACCCCTTGGTCTTCGGCGACGAAAACGGTAATCACAATGACTGACTGTTTACCTCAGCACGAAGAGTTTGGGTCACCAAAAGCAGCAAATTGGTGGGAGCTGTTGATCCGCTTTTCAAGGCTGCTTTACTCTCGCTAATCTCGATTTTGAATGGACGGCTGATCGGTGTCTCAGTTTTCTCTCTACTCCATGATGTGTAACTTTATATAGTATTCCTAAATCAGTTGTGAGTTTGAGAGGCTTTGTGAGCCAGGATTCCGCTGGAATCCTGGCTCACAATCCAAATAGGATCGCTATATCAAGTTGTGATGAGAAGAATGAAATCCGGAAATATTTCAAGATTAATTGTAAAATCGTATAACAATTTCGTTGTATGCCAACCCAACGAGTCTTATCGTTGAACGTTGGAGATTATCTGAAGTGGGCGAACTCAATCGTTAGCCATATTGCCTGTTTCCGAACATTTTTGTCTCAAACACAAAAGGTTATGTTAAGTCAAGGCAATGAAGGTTTATATATTGCTCTGATCAGTGTGCATGGCTTGATCCGTGGTCAGGATTTGGAACTGGGTCGGGATGCTGACACTGGTGGTCAGGTTAAATACGTCGTGGAGCTTGCCCGTGCGCTATCTCGACTGCCTGACATCGCTGCGGTAGATCTGTTTACGCGTCTGGTGGCTGCTCCTGAAGTCGATGCTGATTACGGTAAGGAAATTGAATCACTTGGGGATAAAGCACGTATCGTTCGCATTGTTGCTGGGCCACCAGAGGAGTATCTTCCTAAGGAAGCTGTGTGGGATTACCTGGACAGTTTTGTAGATAACATGCTGGGGTTCATCCGTGATGCGGATCGAGTGCCTGATCTCATTCATAGTCACTACGCAGATGCCGGTTATGTGGGTAGCCGCCTAGCCCATTTCCTTGATGTCCCTCTGGTTCATACTGGCCACTCTTTGGGTCGGGTGAAGCGTCGTCGATTGCTGGCCAATGGTCTGTCTTCCAATGCAATTGACCAGCGCTATAATATGTTGCGCCGCATTGAAGCGGAGGAAATGACGTTGGCAAGTGCGGATCGGATCATTACCAGCACTCGCCAGGAGATTGAAGAACAGTACGAATTATACGACTGCTACCAACCTGATCGGATGCGTATCATTCCTCCAGGTACGGATCTAACCTTGTTCTATCCCCCAAAGGGGGATGAGTGGCATATCCCGATTGCTAAGCAAATCGGTCGCTTTTTGCGGGAGCCGAATAAACCGTTGATCCTGGCCTTGTCTCGTCCTGATGGGCGGAAAAATATTGGTGCCCTGGTGGATGCCTACGGAAATTCAAGCCGGTTACAGGAATTGGCGAATTTGCTGATTATTGCTGGCAACCGGAATAACATTAAAGAGATGGAGGCGGGTGCCCAGGAGGTACTCACTGATTTGTTGCTGGCGTTCGATCGCTACGATCTCTATGATCGTGTCGCCTATCCGAAGCACCACAAAGCTGACGAAGTACCCTATATCTATCGCCTTGCCGCCCTATCTGGGGGAATATTTGTTAACCCGGCCTTAACCGAGCCCTTTGGACTAACCCTGATCGAGGCTGCAGCCACTGGGTTGCCGATTGTGGCAACGGAAGATGGTGGGCCTCGTGACATTATCGGCAATTGTGACAATGGGATTTTGATTGATCCCCTTGACAGCGATACTATTGCGGCTGCACTGCTGTCCCTGTTAGAAAATCCTGAAGAGCGGCAACGGTTAGTCGTCAACGGTCTACGGGGCGTACGCGAACACTATTCCTGGGAAGCTCACGCCATCACCTATCTGCAAACCATTCGTCCGTTGGTCGAGAAGACTGCTGTGATCGAGCAAATTCCGTTGCTCCGTCGTCTAATGCCCTATAGCGATCGCGCCATCTTTACCAGCCTGGATCAGAATCTCCTGGGCAACCCCGACGATCTTCCCCAGTTCATTCAGGTGCTGCGTGAAAATCGCAAATCCACTACCTTTGCAGTTGCGACTGGTCGGCGATTGGATGCTGCTCTCAAAGCGATGCGTCAGTATTTCATCCCCGAACCCGATGTGCTGATCACCAGTGGTGGCACGGTTATCCACTACAATCCAGAGCTAACTGAAGATACCTGGTGGACAAAGCATATCGATCATCGCTGGACACCCCAGGAAGTACGGCGAGTATTGTCGGATTTGCCTGGTCTTGAATTGCAGCCAAAGATCCAACAGGATCAATTTAAAATCAGCTATTTTTATCATGCTGACATTGCACCAACGGTGGAAGAGATCAGGAGTCTGCTATACCGCGAAGATCTGGCAGTTAATGTCATCCTTTCATTCGGCCAGTACATCGATATTCTGCCAATCCGTGCATCTAAGGGGCAGGCTTTACGGTACGTTGCCGATCTCTGGGGTATCCCACTGGAACAGATTCTGGTAGCGGGTGGCTCTGGTGCTGACGAGGATATGATGCGGGGGAATCCTCTGGCTGTGGTAGTTGCTAACCGCCACCATGAGGAACTCTCCCATCTCATGGATACCGATCGCATCTACTACGCAAAGCAGGCTTATGCTTTGGGAATTCTGGAAGCGATAGAGCACTTCGATTTTTTCCACAGCATTTCGAACTCTTGAATTTGCTGAAGCCTTCTGTTCCATTCAGATACTTCAACTCAATAGGTAGTGCTATAGATCTGTTGTTAGTACCTAGATCGATAATCCAAACTCAAATCGATTAATGAATAATCCAATTACTACGTCATGCATCAGGATTGACTTGGAAAAGCAAATGGTTTTACGTGCTAGTCGCTTAATTCGCGTGCGTAACGTTAAATGCTTTCGCTCAATCTTCTGAGTATAACGCTTACCAACAGTATGAAATACAGGTTCAATATGACGTTCGTATGCGCCCCATCCATCGCTGTAAAATTGCATGATTCCAAATGGCTCTAACAAGGCTTTCAATTGCAAAAATGCTTCATCTGCATGCGTTGCCAATACATACGCCAACACTTGACCGGTCGCATGGTCAATTGCCCACCACAGCCAACGTTGTTGTTGCTTCGATTGCACAAAACTCCACATCTCGTCTACTTCAGCTTCGAGGTCTTCATCCTCAGCTAGACACAACCTCACGATTATTTGGGTCGGTTCTAACGTAGCGAGTACCGCTTCATTGACGGCTTTCAACTCTGGACTTTTTTTTCAGGGTTTCAATCACTGTCTTTTGGCTCACCCCAAGAACCCGGGCCGTATCCCGAATGCCACTGCCGTTGGTTGCCATGTCACAAATTTGCTGCTTGACCTTGGGCAGCAATCCGGCATAGCTATATTCCCGAATAAAGGTGCTGCGTTTGCACTCCTGGTCCTGGCAGCGATAACGCTGTTTTCCTTCGGACGTTTTGCCATGCTTAATCACCTGAGTCCCATCACAAGCTGGGCAATGAACGGGTTCTAAAACCATAAGTTGGAATAGGCTGAGTGGACTCCCCCATTCCAACAGATTCACGAATTAAAAACAACAGATCTATAGCATTACCGATGGTTTCATCCGGTACGATGACGCATCGTATCGATCGCTTAGAACAGGCTGACCTTGTGAAGCGCATTCCCGATCCAAACGATCGCCGAGGGACGCTGATTCAGTTGACCAATAAAGGGTTTAACTTGATTGAAAAAGCTGTTGAGGCCCATGTTGCCAATCTTCATCGTCTTCTTATCGGTTTAGATGTAGCGGAACGTAAAGTCCTTGACCCATTGCTGCACAAGCTTTTAATTTCGTTTGAGGAATAGGGGTCGAGTATCATTCAATCCTGAATGAAGTTGGTACGATCGCCGTAAAAACGCAGCATGACAATCCTGGTGCAATGACTGAGCGAGGCCGCTTGTGTGTGGTTCAAAGGTTTTAGCAGCTGCTGACCAGGAACGACTATGAAGCCGTCGGGGGTGTCAAGCGGGTTTAGGTATTCGAGGGTGAGACAGTTCCGTAATTTAGCCGAACGAAATCAACCATCCAAGCTGCTGGATGAGGGTTAGCTTTTATAGAAGTCTTCTAAAAATGCAGCGGATTGAGTTCTAAACGACTATCCGAGGTGTCAATGCAGTTTGCTTTTCTATTTCTAAAATTGCAACTTGGGCATTGTCTCAATTATCTCTACAAAGTTGCTTGTCTTATTCGTTAGATCAACAGTGTTCCATGTTAGTTCGCAGCTTCAAGATCAAGCAAGACAAACTTATCCGACCGCATTTCAAGTCAACTCACTGGTCCTGCATACGCAGACACCTGACGGGCATTTTTGAAGCGGTGGGGGTTATCTAATGCTGCAACAATCACCTCAGCGGTTCTGCGCCCAACCCCCGGAATGGTTTGCAGAAGTTGCACCTGTTCATC
>JBAUTA010001248.1:0-4800 GCA_049581985.1 Kovacikia sp. | reverse complement strand
TTATGATTTACAACGCTAGTTACGCATACTCTTCACCAGAGCTGAACCCCAAGTCAAGCAACGCCTTGCGAATTTTGGCCTTAGACGGACGACTTTGAGGTGCGGTAAGATCTAGTTCGCGGGCGGTTTCTAACAAATCTCTCACCAGAATATCCAGGTTCTCTTCATTCGGCACCTCTGGGAGTTTGTCAACTCTACCTTCGTAAGCCAGGGTGTAAAGTTCAAAATGATGCTTGCCCATTGCCCTTGCGAGTTTTCTCAGGGTTTCAGGGGTGGGACAGGTTCCCTTAAAACACGCTCCTCTCAGCCTGGGTTGGGGGATGGTTGCCAAATCTGCCAGGTGGTTCATGCTAATCTGCTCCTGCTCCAGGTACGCTAAAATCAGCAGACCCAGGGGTGAGCAATCCTCCGGTTTAATCTGTAACCTTGCCGCCATCGTTCAGCATTGATAGGGATTTATAGGGGCAGAATTTGTATCCTCCTAGTCTACAGCAAATTTTGCTGGATGGATTTTAGACTCTCAAATAGTTGCTCTAAAGGCTTCCTTTTGTGCTAGAAGACCTATGTTGATGCGTTTACATAGCCAATAGAAGGCTGAGAGGACGCCAAATAAAATACCGATCACCAGCAAGGCATGATCGGCAGAGAAGGTTTGCCCAACATCTTGCAACAGTCCAGGTAGGTTGGTGAGCACATCCCAACTGTTAAAGCGGGAGAAGCGCCCCAGATAGATTCCGATTGCGCTCACCGCATGAATCCCCAACTCAACCGGAAATACCGCATGTTCCCATCCCCGTTTTTCTAGAAAAAATCCCACGTTCATCAATGAGGCAACGTAGGACTGAAACCCCACCGTCATAAATAACAAATATTGGGGTAACAAAATGGCAACGATCGTTCCCATCGGGTATCCTTTGCGGACATCAATCACAAAGTGAATAACGTCCGTGAGGATATAGGCGGCATTAGGTAGCAACAGGATGAAAACGAAACTACCAGGCCACCAGACGAGCGCTTTCATCCTTTCCCTGCCGAGCTTCCAAAAGCCAATTGCGGCCATGGATGGAAGTAGGGCAATCGCCCCCAAGACGGGGATCAACCCCAAGGTTTGCCCAACCAGTTCAGAAAATGGACCCAGTCGTTCTAAATTGGGTAAGAGCAGCACACCAACCAGGAGCCAGATGCCCCCATGCACAATCGGCGATCGGGGTCGGTAAAACAGCACACAACTTAGCCCCAGGGGCAGTAAAGCCAGAAAAAGATTCCAGGACATCGGTAAACTATTATCGAGAATGCCGTACCAGGCAACGTTCCAATCAATCTGATCCAGTCGATCTTCTAAGGTCGCCAGCAGATGGGAAATTGTCATAGAACAGTCCTAAATCAGTTGTGATACCAATTTAAAAAATGAAGGTTGCAGATGGGGGTGTGGGGGCGAAGCCCCCAGCCAGGGGTTCCACCCCTGCACCCCGTCCCCAATCTGCCCTGTTCGCTATTTAAATTGGTATCAGGACCATAAAAGCTCAGGAATCAAGAAAATATCTACCTTCATTTCCTTCCACCATCCTGCCTTACCCCCCTGATCTCTCCACCCCTTGATCTTTCTGCTTCTTAATCTCTTCACCCCTTCACCCCCTCATTTTTTACTTCCATGACTGACGCCTCCTCCCAACCCAACCGCGAATGGTGGGCACAGCGCTGGATCGATGTGCTCGAATCCTTTGGCTGGATCCGGCGCTTGGCGCGGGCCCGTGTTTATGCCCGCGAAGGCAATGTTCTTAGCATTGAATTCAAGGGACCCAAGGTATTTGCCAGGGTTCAAGGGACAGCCCCCGATCCCTACAAAGTGACACTCTCTCTTGACCCATTTACCGATGAACAGTGGCAATATGTGATTGAGTCAATGGCCCAGCAAGCGCTTTTCTCGGCGAAGTTGCTGGCGGGAGAAATGCCTCAGAGCATCGAGAAGGTATTTACCGCAAATGGGCTAAGCCTGTTTCCCTTTACCAAGTTCGATATTCACAGCAAGTGCTCTTGCCCTGATCCGGCAAATCCCTGTAAGCATATTGGTGCCGTCTATTATCTGTTGGGCGATCGTTTTAGTGAAGATCCCTTTGTTCTCTTCCAACTTCGCGGTCGCACCAAAGATCAAATCATCGATGCGTTGCGCCAAATCCGAAGTACCAGCAGTGAAAACGATAGGGATGGCAGTTCGAAACCGGAGGAACCCACCCCCTCCACCCCCCTATCCCCCCCTCCCTTTAAGATTAACCAGTTCTGGCAATATACCGAGCAACTGGAGCCTTCCCTGGTCGTCATAGCGCCTCCTCCAAGTGGAGAAACCGTTTTGGATGTTTTGGGGCCGATTCCCTTTAAGTCTGGGGCGTCTCCTGGCACTGCCAATCCTCAAACCTCATCCCAGCTTGCCACAGAATATCTCCAGTCTGTCTATCAGAAAATCAGTCAGCAGGCAGTTCTAACTGGCATGAAGGCAGAACCATCCAACTAAAAAATGGAATAGGACTAGAGATTCTTTTCTGAAAAATCCCTAGCCCTATTTTGCAGATAGTTGGATAGATTGTTGCTCTCAGCAATCAATGGAAGCTCAACACAAACTAAGTTAGAACCAGCAGATTCCCTTTCAAGATCACCGAATTAATTTGAGGGAATTCGGTTTAGGCTGGAATCCGTTGGAATGCAGAGCAAATTATCTCCTTGAGTGCGGATCATGCCGCGCTGACGCAGTTTGCCCATTAGACGAGTTACAGTGACACGGGTTGAACCGATCGCACTCCCAATTTGGGCATGGGTTAACGGAAACGGTAAGCAATAGCCACTTTCAGAAGGTTCGCCGTATTCTTCGATCAGCAGGGTCAAAAACCCAAGCAAGCGATCGATCGTTCGGCGCTGTCCCAGAGTACTGAGCCAGAGCAATTTACGCTGATGTTGGTAGCGAAAAGCATCCAAAACTTCTCGCCGGAAATGGGGCCAGTTATCCAGGTCATGCCAGTACATCCACAAAACGGAAGTTTGGTCAACATGGGCATAGCTCTGGAGCGTAAAAGGAGACTGGGCAACAATTTCAAATGGCTGACCTGCCCCTACAAATCCTAAAAAAGCTTCCTCTGGACTAATGCGAGGCAACCGGGAGGAACCTGTCCCACTGGTTGCGTTTACCTGAGCGCTTCCCACGAGACGAACAGCCCCCTTTTGAACCAGATACAACAGTCCAGGTCTGGCAGGGATCTTTTCATCCTTTGCGAAGGTACGCACCCGATAATGCTCCTGGGACCAATCAATGATTCGTTGCCAGGTAAGAAAGGGGCGAGATGCCTCGGATGGAGATGGGGATGATACTGAATACATAGGCGCAGTCTAAAGAATTGACTAAAGAGATTTTGCTAACAGCTTTTAGATCAATCAACAGAATTAAAAAGCCAGATTTAACCTCTAACTTAATCAGGAGTTACTGACCTGACCTACTAAATCTATCAAGTCTTCAAAGTTACCTTCAAGGATAATCGAATAAAACAACTTGAACGTCAGCATTTGCTACATCTTGGAAAAACTAATTAGCTATCACACTAACGAAAACCTACCAAACCTCTACAGCTAAAGCTTTGTAAGCTTAACTCACAAAAACCCGCTCAAAAATTTTCACCCGTAATGTTGCTGACTCCGCAAAAAGTGTTACAAATTAGACTCTATCGGGGAATCTATCTACAGAAAGAGTTTTTTGTAGATATGGGGTTGCCACTCTCTCCAGATAAGTTTTCTGGTGCCGATAGAAAAGTCTTAGGGGAAGCCGAAATAGCGCTTAAACAGGTTCAAAACACCACTCAAATCGTGTATTCATCGGGGATCGCACACAAGCTCAGTACTCAATGTCAACTCTCCGCGACTGATATCGCTAAAAAAATTGTTTCGGCTGTATTGAGGGATACTTTAATCAAACCTCAGGATCAGGTATTTTCACCCCCATTTGATGAATTATTACAAGATAGCAGAATTAAAGCCTCAGAGTCGGGGTTAGTTCAGCTTCAAGTTAGCGATCGGGCGATCACTGCCTGGCTCAATCTGATGATTTACCACCTTCCTCGACTAGATCAGCAAGGAAAGGACTTAGAAAAGGATCAGAAAAATAGAAGAATTAGGGAAGATCAATACGAGCGTCCATCTACTCAGGTTACTCCTCCCTCTGCCTCTACTGCTCCCGGTTTCCCATCTCCACCGTCGGCAATCTTCGCCCTTCAACATACCCATGCCCGGTGTTTCTCTCTCTTAGGTCTTGCCCATCGCAGCAGGCTGATTGAGCTAAACCAGGAGCCCCTCTCGATTGATTGGCAACTAATTAGCCCAATAGCAATTCCCTGGCTAACCAATGAAAGCCAGCTCGTGTTGAACCATCCAACGGAACGTCAACTCATTTTCCAACTTTTTGCCGCTTTGGACGCAGTTCCATCCCTGGTAGAATCTGACTCCCCAAAAACAGCCCTGCGGTTAGCACGGAAGCTCCACCAGACATTTCAGGCGTTTTATGGGGCTTGCCCAATCTGGGGCAATGCGGAGAAATCTACCCAACTGGCCCAGGCCCGATTGGGTTTAGTTATGGCAACTCAACGATTAATCCATTTGCTGATAGCGGATCTGTTAGATGTTTGCGCTCCTCTGGAACTCTAGCTCAGTGACTTTCAGGGAATACAGGAATTTTTGGTGACCGCGATTTTTGGGATAGGCTGGGATAACTTTTTCTAATTCTGTAGGGGGTGACAAAGCCTGGTAGGTCGGCTATATTAAGGG
>JBAUTA010001247.1:0-7582 GCA_049581985.1 Kovacikia sp. | reverse complement strand
GCTGCAGGAGGAGCAGAGATTAAAATTAAGGGAGATGTTGGTTTCTATCTTCCAGAGACACCAGATAAAAAATTTCGTATAGCTGATTTCAGCAATTTTTCTAACTTTGATGTTAAGGGTGGAAATGTTGACTTAGTTGGCAGCTTATTCGCTAGAATTGGTCCTCCTATTTCCTTCCTATCTAAAACATTCAAAGCTGAACTTTTCCGTGTTACTCTATTTGATTTTGGTGGTAACAGTAGCAGTTCAGGTGGAAAGTTCAAACCTAATCTTGCTACATATGACTCTACGACCCAAAACTTGCGCCTAAATGTGGGTGCAGAAGCAGACCGTAGTAAACGAAGAGTTAAACCAGAAGAAATCAATGAAAAGTTTACGATTACGGGTGATAGTAGTAGCCTGACAGTATCAGCTTTTGGTCGGCAAGAAGACTTTAGTAACGTGATTAAAATCATTGCTTTTGCTGATACGGGCGATGACACTATTATCATTAATGCAAATGTCCCTTCAGAATTGTACGGCGGTTCTGGAAAGGACATCCTTAGAGGTGGTTCAAGTACTGACATTTTACACGGAGGAGAAGATGACGATACTCTGAATGGAAATGCAGGAGATGATTTTCTTTTCGGTGATCAAGGCAACGATGTGCTTTTTGGTGGTGATGGTATTGATCGAATTTGGGGTGGTGACGGTGACGACACCTTAAACGGCGGTTTGCAAGCAGACTTTCTCTATGGTGGAGATGGCAATGACATTCTAGTCGGTGATGGTCAAGGAGATGCTCTTGTAGGTGGAGATGATTTGTTAGATGGCGGCTCTGGAAACGATCTGTTGTTTGGAGAAGCTGGTAATGATACGCTCTCTGGTAATGACGGCAATGATTTTCTAGATGGCGGTCCTGGTAATGACTTCATTGACGGTGGTAATGGCTCTGATACCGTTAGCTACGAAAATACACCTGTTGCATCCGGTTCACCTCATGGAGTGACTGTCAATATTGATGAAAACAAGGATTATCAGCTTCCTGGTAGCTATATCTATAGCTCTGGTAATGTCGTTGGCTTTAATTCCACTTTAGGCAATCTCATCGCCAAAGGAAGCGCACTTGACGGATACGGTAATATCGACACCCTGAGAAACCTAGAGAAGATAATTGGTTCTAAGCTTGATGACGTTTTGATCGGCAACAGCGTAGACAATGAAATTAACGGTTTAGTAGGCAACGATATTCTCATTGGTGGCGCAGGCAATGACACCTTAGACGGTGGCGATGGCATTGATATTGTGAGTTATCGCTATTCTCCTAAAGGAGTTTACGTCAACTTAGAATTAGGAACTGCTATTGATGGCTATGGTCAGGCTGATGGCTATGGCTGGATTGATACACTCCTGAACATTGAAAACATTCAGGGTTCAGACAACAACGATGTCCTGATTGGCAACTCCCAAACTAATTGGATTTTTGGTGGTTCGGGCAAAGATACCATTAAAGCTGGAGATGGCAATGACCTCCTCTATGGCGAGGCAGGCGACGATCAGCTTTTTGGCGAAAACGGTAATGACAAACTCATTGGTGGTATCGGAGCCGATTTACTTAACGGTGGCGAGGGCACTGATACTGCCTCCTACATTACTGCCTTGAGCGGCATCGTTGCCAACCTCAGCAATGCCCAACAAAACACAGGCGATGCCAAAGGGGACGTTTTCATCTCCATTGAAAATCTAGAAGGCTCCCAATATGGTGATGTTTTGTTTGGCAACGGGCTAAACAACCACCTGTGGGGACTGGGCGGAGATGACTATCTTGATGGACTCGGTGGATACGACATCCTGGAAGGTGGATTGGGCAACGACACTTACCGCATTGATAACCTGAATGCCACCATCGTTGAATACTTTAATCAGGGGACTGATACCGTTAACGCCTCGATTAACTATACCTTAGGAGCCAACTCCAACTTAGAAAATCTGAATCTTCTGGAAGGCACCGCTGCATTCAACGGCTTTGGTAACGAATTGCGAAATCAAATCATCGGTAACAGCTACAGCAACTATATTGACGGCGGCGATGGCGACGACACGCTGTACGGTTACGCTGGCGGCGACACCATTCTGGGTGGCAACGGCAACGACCGAATCGTAGGCGGACAGGGAGCCGACATTCTCACCGGGGGCAGTGGCAACGATATGTTTGTCTACAACAGCATTACCGACGCAGGTGACAGAATCACTGATTTCACCGTTGGCAGCGACAAGATTGTACTGACCGACGTGGTGAATAGCTCCGGTTGGCACAGCTCCAACTTATTTGCCGATGGTTTCCTGATGACTCGGCAAGCCAGTAACGGTATGGCAGTTCTGCTCATCGATCCCGATGGTCGTGCGGGTAGAACCTATTTCCCCGCGCCTTTCATTCTGTTTGATAACGTTTCCGCCGCTGCTCTGGGCAACATGAGCAACTTTATGGTTTGAGATGAGGCAAAGCGCCCAAACCAAACACCTGGGTGCTTTCACTAAACCTTGCTCAGAAACCGGGTGATTAGCGACCAATTTTCTTTAAGCGTGAGCTCTTTCAGCAATTGTGTGGTTTAAGTGAATAAATTTTTGTCTTAGGAGTGAAACGGACATGAATAGACTGTATGCCTATCTGGTTGGTAGTTTAGGGGTTGTGGGCTATCTCGCACAGGGTGTTCCAGCGCTGGCGATCAACGCTCCCGCAGATTCCGCAGGACCTAACAGCGCGGTCATAAGCCTGGATGATGAAGCTCAAGTCACCTCAGTTTCCCAACTTTCCGATGTCAAACCCACCGATTGGGCATTTCAGGCATTGCAATCCCTCGTCGAGCGTTACGGCTGCATTGTTGGCTATCCTGATAAAACCTATCGCGGCAACCGTGCTCTCACCCGTTACGAATTTGCCGCCGGACTCAATGCCTGTTTGGATAAGATCCAGGAATTGATCGCCGCCGCAACCGTTGATCTTGTTAAAAAAGGAGACCTAGCCGTTCTCCAGCGATTACAAGAAGAGTTTGCTGCCGAACTGGCAACCCTACGAGGTCGCGTTGATGCCCTCGAAACTCGCACTGCAACCCTGGAAAAACAACAATTCTCGACTACTACCAAACTAAGTGGGCAGGCACTTTTCGCAGTTAACGGCGGCACACAAGCCAACGCTGATGATCCCAACATCACGTTCTTTTACCGTACTCGACTCAATCTGTCCACCAGTTTCTCAGGTAAAGATACCCTGTTGACTCAACTTCAAGCGGGCAACGGCGGTAGTGCAGATGCAGCAGGCTTTTTTCAGCAGGAAAACGGTGCCTTTCGGAATCGACTCGTCCAAATTGGCGAAGCTCAAATCCAACAGCAATTTGAACGCATTTTCTTTCCTTTAAATGAGTTGGGCTTGACTCTGGAAGACCTGGGAATTGGTCTGGCGAACCTGCAAAGCGTTGAAGACGTTCGAGATGCCTATGCCGGAATCGTCCGAACGCTCAGTTTAGAAGAAGGAGTTTCGCCAGAAGCTGCCTTGAGCATCGGCGACACCCTAATTAAAGGCATCGAAACTGGGCGCACCATCAATCGTTTCTTACAAGCCAATAGCGCCCTCGACTACTCCAATAACGTGACTTCCGGTTTGAGCGTGAATCGTCTCAGCTATACCTTTCCCATCGGCAAAGACTTGCAAGTCTCTTTCTTTCCCCAGTCCTACCTGTCCGATTTTGTAGATCGCAACCCCTACGCCAACAACAGCGCCACCAACTTCTCCACCTATGGATTAATTAACAATCAACTTCTGCTCGCGGGAGACATCCCTGGAGCCGGAGCCGCCTTTTCGTGGAATCCTGGGCAAGGAGCTTTCACTTTAAGAGCCGCCTATCGCGCTGAGCAAGTTGCCTTCGTCAATACAGGTTCCATCTTTGGCGAAAGTGGCGATCGCAATGGCATTTTCAATTCTCCCAACCTGGGTGTTGTTGAACTCGAAATTGCGCCTTCCAAAACCGTTGCTTTCCGACTGCAATACAGTCGTGGAACGCAGGCAAATAGCGACTACAGCACTCTGGGAGCAAACGTAGACCTGTCATTGGGTAAACACCTTGGGCTATTTGGACGCTTTGGATATGCCTTTGACTTTCCGGGAAATATTCAAGCGATCGCCTGGTCTGCGGGCATTGCATTTCCAGATTTGTTTAAGACTGGAAACCTTGCTGGAATTTCAGTTGGTCAACCCCTGAGTTTGCAGGATAATGTCCTGGGTTTCTTTAATGCTACACAGACTAATTACGAAGCGTTTTACCGTTTTCAACTCAATGACAATATTTCCATTTCGCCCGTCTTTCAAGCCATTACAAACCCCGGAAACATCAAAGGAGACACCATTTTTACAGGAACGCTCCGAACCGTCTTTTCGTTCTAGCCTCCACGGTAATCCAGCTATTCTCCCAAGATCCTCGTTAGGAAATCCAACCCATGATTTGAAGAGTTGACTGTCCAGGAACCGATAGCAATCACCAACATTTAAGCCTGATTCTAAAAGGAATCAGGCTTAAAGGGTTAAGACTATCAACTTTCATCATCCAAATCGAGGGCATCTTCATCGGTGTCCTCTGCATCGTCGCCAGTTTCCTCTTTGAGTTCATTGTCAAGATCCAGATCATCCAGGCTGTCAAGCACATCGGGCACATCAGGGTCAGATTTTCTGCCGTTTCGACGTTCCAGAGATCGCCCCTACCACGACCAAATCCTAATTGTCTTGTCCTCACTGCTACAAGCAAACCAGCGCCCATCCTGGCTGATCGCAATTTCACCGCTTTGCCATAGGGTTTCGGAAACACCTCGGATTTCTTGCTCGGTGTTTAAATCCCAGAGGCGAATCATTTGATCGGCACTGGCGATTGCCAGCATCAGTCCATTGGGACTGAACGCCAACGCAGAAATTGCCGATTGTCCCACTAAAATCTTTGAGCGGTCCTCACCCGTTTCCCAGTTCTACAGCTTAACAGTTTTATCTGCACTGCCACTGACAAGGGTCTGACCAATGCCTGACGGCAGGCTAACGCCAACGGGACTAAACGCGATCTCACTCACTCCCACGGTATGCCCACTCAAAGTTTTCAGCTCTTCTTCAATATCGAGATGCCACAGCTTAATCGTTTTGTCAAGCACAGCCTCTGGCAAGCATTTGAGCAATGCCTGACGACAGGCTAGCGCCAACGGAGCTAAAGGCGATTGCCCGAATCACGTCGGAGTGTCCTGACAGGATGTAAGGCATGTCGTGAATTCCTAAATCCTAAAAGCTAATCCGAGATGAAACAAGGTCAGCAGAGTTCCTTTCAGCCGCGGTTTGAACTGGAGATGGTTTTGGGACTGTCGTTTGAGCAAGGTTAGGAGTTAGGAGTTAGGAGCGGCGCTAACGTCACCGAATGACGCAACTGGGATGGGAGAGTCTTGAGTTGATATAACAGGAGCGATCGAAATCCCTGCTGTAATGACCTGATACTCGAACAGAAATTCAGGGCCATCTTTGCTGAGGCGAATACGATCGCCAGATTGCATAACGCGACATTCTCCCCGCTGAAGACTCTCCCCATTGAGATAGGTACCATTGGTGGCGTTGCGATCGACTAGCTGCCATTGACAGGATGTAGCTGTCTGAATCCGGCGAATTTCTACATGTACACGAGAAACCGCTGCGTATCTGGAATCGGTCAGGATTCCGCAAGGAGCTTCACGTCCAATTGGTACACTTGATTGAGAAGAAAGCGCGTATTCCAAGAGTTCCTGTTGATCAGGGTCGTGGAAACCTGAGTTGAGCTTGAGTTTGGCAATCCATTGAGTGTCAGAGTTTTGCATAGCTGGTGAGGAAAACCTGAAATCTAGTCCTGGCTTGATTGTGCATCAAGCGGCTACGAATGAACCTCCCCTCGACTGAATAACGGTGAATAAATCATCAGATCGCAACCAATTAATGAATGAGAGGGATGGGAAACAAGCCGTTGAAGTCTTTTCAACAGTTATGAAATCCCACTCGATTGAGTGTGTTGAAAACCTAACAAGAAAGAGAAGGGTGTTATGAACTTTCCCTGGAGACGAAAACAACGCAATCGCACTGGAGAAGGATTTTGTCTATTTACTAGACATCCCATCCTGCATAAGGACTTTACCAAAGACTCCCTACAAGAGGCACTTGATAAGCTACAAACACTCTTGCAGAATCAAGGGCTCCTCGATAGCTCAAGTGGCAAGTTCGATGATGCCACCAAGCTTGCTGTAAAGGCATTTCAGACAAAAAATAATTTGCATCCAGATGGAGTCGTGGGTCCCTTGACTTGGGCATGCTTACTCTATCCAACCCTATCCCACCGAGATCGTAACCCATCTGATAAAGCGAAAGCCGCAATTAAGGACCTTCAGGACGAACTGAGAAAAGAAAAGAAGTTTCAGGTCAAAATCAGTGATTCAGATGGTGTATTTGGCAAGAGTACTGAAACTGCTGTCAGACGCTTTCAGAGTACCTATGGGTTGATTCCAGATGGAATCGTTGGGGCATGGACATGGACAATTTTGAAAGGAGTCCGGCATACCAATGAGCCTCCCAGAGGCATTTTTTACCCGCTCCGTCAACATCTTTATCTGTGGGAGCAGGCGGTGATAGCAGCTTGCGTCATCGCTGGCATTTTCTGGAATAAAGACTTGCTCATTCTTTCCTGCATCCTTGCAGGGATCTACTACAGCCCGCTGAACAACAGACAATCTCCGTTTCCTGTGTCGCTGGCGACGGCGATCGCTTTAAGCTGTGTCACGCCTTTTCTGGTCAAAGTGCTTGGCTTAAATCAGTCTATTCTGTTGAGTTTACCACTCCTGCAATATGCCCCTTATGTCTTGACAGGTATCTTTTGGAGTCCACTTCTGAATTCACTTAAGAGACTCATTGCCAAATAGCCAAGCAGCCCAAATTGCACTCAACAAACAAATGGTCCCTATTTAGGAGCGAAACCATGTTCATCACAGAATTGTTTACCCACCCTGTCTTTTTTCTCAGATATGTTGCGATC
This sequence comes from Kovacikia sp., assembly GCA_049581985.1. Taxonomy (GTDB): domain Bacteria; phylum Cyanobacteriota; class Cyanobacteriia; order Leptolyngbyales; family Leptolyngbyaceae; genus Kovacikia. The sequence continues at coordinate 527 of JBAUTA010001247.1, read as the reverse complement.
GTGATTGTTTCAATTACTCTGCATGAATTGGCTCATGGTTGGGTAACTGTTGCCCAAGGCGATGACACACCTCAAAGAACAGGGCACCTCACGCCCAATCCACTGGTTCACATGGGTTTGGAATCGATTATCTTCCTGTGTGTTGCTGGAGTGGCTGCGGGGCAGATGCCTGTTAATCCTGCCAAGTTTCGCTCTCCCCGCACAGGTAACGTCTTAGTTTCCGCCGCAGGTCCGTTCTCTAACCTGGCATTGGGACTTCTCTGTATTGTCATACTCAATCTGATTACAGGAACCTCCTCTGCTCATGTGTGGAATGTAAATTTCTTTCTTCTGGCAGCCCGAATCAATCTTGTGCTGTTCTTGTTTAACCTACTGCCTGCACCACCGCTTGATGGGTTCCGTATTCTGTGCGAATTCCTTCCAGAATTTAAGCTTCTGGATGACACGATCGGACTATTTCTTCTAATGATCCTGCTACTCATGCCAGATACGATTCCCGGTCTAGTCAGACTTGCAGATATTGCGAT
>JBAUTA010001246.1:0-1754 GCA_049581985.1 Kovacikia sp. | reverse complement strand
ATTGCTCATCCATATTGCTCATCCATATTGCTCATCCGTAACGTCTAACTCTTATCAGCGCAGTTAGCTTAAGGTTTTTAGCTCAGGCTTGATTACCCAGGTTGCCGCTAGCTGCCCTTGCCTTTAGGGACAATTTATCGTTGATATAGTCGTAGACTTCACGAAATTTGGGAACTGCTCTTAGCTCCAGGCGGCTGCCGTCCCTAAGGGTAATCACCATATCACCCCAGCTCCCCCAACCACGGGGAACAGTAACGACTTTGGCAACTTCGGAGTAGATGATATCTGATCTATCTCGCCCCATCCAGCCACCGGTTACCGAGATCCGACGGTTTGTGATTCGATAGCGCAGCCACAGTGCCCGCACAACCGCGCCAACGGTTAATGGCAGACAGATAACCGTTAATCCCAATAACGCATTGATAATGAGATCACCAATATGGGGACCTCCTTCGTAGTAAACATCCTCACGAATGCCCATTGAGTACCTCAGCGTCTATCAACAACTGCTCTAATTCTCGCAGAAATTGCAAGTAATCGCACTGAACAGCCTGAGGCTGAACGACGATTACTAAACTGCGATTGCAGGAAATGCCCGGCAGGAGTTGACGCAAGGCTGCTCGAATCTGTCGTTTAATTCGATTTCGAATGACCGCCCGCTTGCTGACTTTTTGACTGATTGAGATGCCTATGCGAGCAGGCATCTGCTCTGGAAACGTGACTGGCGGTACTCCGGCTTCACGGGAACCAGGGTGTTGAACCTGTTTTTGCTTTAAAACAAAAAGAGTCAGGTGTTTAGATTTACGCCGGATACCTCTTTGATAGACGGCGCTAAAGTCTTTTCGCCGTCTCAGACGATTCGCCTTGGGCAAAGCCACGCCAGGTTTCTACTAAGCAACAGCTAGACGGGCACGCCCTTTTCTTCTGCGTGCTTTGATCACTCGCTGACCGTTCTTGGTCCGCATCCGGGCGCGAAACCCAGAGGTTCTCTTACGTTTGCGGCTAGTACCGCCTAAGGTCCGTTGAGTCATGACTAGTAATCCCCCCGCTTCCCAATAAAGATACTAAAAATCACAGCCTACTATTGTATCACCATCCGATCGGTTTTATGACTCTGGCGGACTGCGATCGCCCCAAATGCCGGAAAATGGAAAAGCACCTGTCTCGATAATAGGCCCATATAAGTAGCTGGGCGTCATTAAACTGAGGATGTCAAAATCAAAGCTCAGCAAATCAGTGGACGCCTATTGGGAGGTAACATGCCAAAATCCACCATCACTTACTGGAACCCGTTGAGTCTGGAAAGTAAAGGGCTGTGGCAGCCGATTAGAGGGCTGGAAAACATTGTCGAAGAACTAACCCTGAGTCTAGATGAAGAGACTGGCGAATACACCCGCTTAACCCGGTTTCATCCCGGTGCTGATACGACTCCTTTGGGTGGAAAAAGCCATCCCTATCCTGAAGAGATTTTGATCGTTAGCGGTCGTCTTTATGACCAGGCTTTCGATTTGTGGTTAGAGTGTGGACATTATGCTAGTAGACCACCGGGGGAGATCCACGGGCCATTCAAAACCGACGTCGGATGTGTTGTGCTGGAAGTGTCTTTCCCCAATCGAGTATAGTATCGGGAATCCTCGACAGTATCGGGAACCCTTTGACAGGTCGAGAGCCCTTTGACAGGTCGAGAGCCCTTGTCAGTATCGAGAACCCTTGACAGCATCGGCAACCCTCGACAACTGAAGCAGGTGTTTATT
>JBAUTA010001245.1:0-5011 GCA_049581985.1 Kovacikia sp. | reverse complement strand
GTTTAACCCACCCGCCCAGATCGGTGCCGATCGCGTTGATCAGTTGCCCAGCATATTCATAGCGATGGACGGGCATCAACTCAAAATCGAGCAGTAAGCGGGTCTGGTGGCGCAGGAGGTCGAGCTTGCTGTTGAGTGCCTCTAGCTGCATCCGTTTTTCTCGCTGATAGCGCGCGGTGATGAGGGCTTCGAGCAGGTCATAAAGCCCAGTGATGATGCGATTGCCGAGGAGAAACCGATGGTCACGGGGGAGGCGATTGAGGATGGGCACATACCACTTGATGAGGTCATAGGTCTTCTGGATGATAGGAAGGTCTTGCATAGCCCTGAAGTGCTCCAAAACAGTCATGGTCTTAAAACCAGGCTACGTCGATCGCGCTTCGCGCGAAGGAAAAAGAGAAAAGGGAAAAGTAAAGAAGTGTAAAGGGAAAAAGCGCTAGAGGGTAAAGGGTTACGAAAGAGTCCACGCCGAGGAGCAAACAACACGAAAACCGACGAAGTCGTCGTACCTGCGGCCCGGATCGAGCCCGAGACGATAAGCAGAGCGGCAGTGCCACGGATCGCTGACCCAGGAACCGCCCCGCAGCACTCGGCTAGAAGATTCTCCTCCCGTGACCCAGGCACTTCCATCTACAGGGGCTCCCTCGTAATTCCCATGCCAGTAATCTAAACACCACTCCCACACATTCCCGTGCATGTCGGACAAGCCAAACGCATTCGCAACCTTGAAACTTCCAACTTCGGTCGTCGCTTTTCGGTATTCCCCTTTGGGGCCAGAGCCATAGGCAGAGGTGCCATCATAGTTCGCGATGTCGGTGGTGATCGTCTCTCCAAAGTGAAACGGGGTGGTCGTCCCGGCTCGACAGGCATACTCCCATTCCGCTTCGCTCGGTAAGCGGTACTCCCGGTTTGTTTGCTTGGATAGCCGGGCACAGAACTCGATCGCATCTTCCCAGGACACCTGTTCTACCGGACGATTATCCCCCTTGAATCCTGAGGGTGCGGACTTCAAGTCAGTCTTGATTTTGGGTAAGCCTGCCACCGCTCGCCACTGGACTTGCGTCACCGGATACCGGCCCATCAGGAAATCTGGGAGAGAGACGTTATGCTGGGGTCCTTCATTGGTTTCTCGCTGCTTCTCATCGTTAGGAGAGCCCATCGTAAACGAACCTTTGGGGATGCCCATCATGTCCAATTGCACGCCGCCGCCCAGGTCTTCCTGATAAAGTCCCGATCTCAGGTTCTCTTTCTTTATTTGCTCCCCCTTCGCATTGACGGTCACCACCGCAAACTCAACTGGATTCAGTGCTAAGGGGGATCCCGTGGGCGCTTCGCTTGCAGACGGTGTCGGCGTCAGTGTTGACGTTGGTGGGGGCGAGCTCATAGGTGTTGGAGAAGGCGTAGGCGTAGGCGGTTGCAACAAACGCGAGAACAGGAAAGCACCACCCGCTCCCACTCCACCTAGGCCAGCCAGTTGCATCAGGCGACGCCTGGAGAAATGCATCGCAGGCGAACCCGGTTCCGTCGTTGTCCCTGGTGGCATGGATGGTGAAGCAGGGCCGTTCAACACGGGCCGAGGGGTGGGTGTAGGCGTCACCCCAGCAGGAGGGCGGATCGATCGGCTGCGCGAGGGCGATGGCGGTGGAGACCCTGGCTGAGCGGTTGCCCTTAAACGATCCACTCGTCGCACGCCTTCTAATGCATCTGTATCACTGGGTGACACCGCCCAGCAACGAATCCAAAGCTGCTCAGCCAGGTCAAAGTCTTCCACCTGCTCCGCTCGAAATGCCTCTAATTTCAGCGTTTCCGCATCCCGCACCGTGGCACTCCGGGGCAGCAAAATCAGGTGATACTTGCTGGCCGGTTCCACCACCGCATAGGGCGTCTGGAGCGGCTTCTGATAGCGCCGACTGAGTTCGGGCACTTGATACCGCAAGTACTGATCGAGACGCTCCACAGTGGCACAATTCCCTTCCCCTTGCAGCCTCAATCCCTGGAGCAGAGCATAGGTAAACACACCATGCTGAATTGAGGGGTCTTCAATTTCGTAGGAGCGCTCGCGGGGGCTGCACGAAAAGAGCGTCACCACGCCGTTTTGGGTTTCACTGCCAATCCCTGGGCCCGCCCGACTGAGACTGCGACAGGCATCAATCAACAACACCACATTGTCTGCACCACTGCGCCGTAGCCGTTCCGTCACATAGCTAATCGGAATCGCCGTGCGCTCCACATCGCCTGGATCCGCGTCCAGGGGCATCAAGTAGTCCCGGTCTGCGTGGCAAAGTCCATGCCCAGCAAAGAAGAACCAGAGATTATCCCCTACCTGTAAAAACGGCTCTTCAAAGCGGACCCGCAAGAACCGCATCAGCGTTGCGTAGGTAGGCCGTGACGCCATCTGCGGGCCACGATCCGGCTGAATGGGGGGGGAATTCTCAGCGAAGTGGTAGCTCTGCTGAAACCCCAACTCATCCCGAAAAAAGTCCCGTATCGCCTCGGCATCGCGCTCTGCACAGCCAAGGGCTTGCAGGTTGTCGTAATGGTTAATGCCAATGGTGATCGCCCAGTTCTTACCCATCTACCGCGCAGCTACTTCCCTCTGTGTAAAGCGTACCCGCTAATTTACTTTACAGGCAAAACAATCCCCGATCACTGACATATCACAACGGGCCAGGCAATCAATATTCCATTGCCATTCTGAGCAGAACGCAGGAAAGCAAAAAATCTCCAGGTTGGCGATGAACGGGATGCTTCCCTATGCTGACGCTTTGCTCAGCAGGACAGGATCAATCCTCCCATTCTTTAGCCCCTGCCCCAGTCCTTCCCTAGACAAAGATGGGAAAGCACTACAGCAAGGCATTTGCTCCTCTGTTAGGAGGAAACACCCCCCCTATCGCGATCGGACTCCACCGCTTTAGCAAAGGAGCAGAGGGTCACCTCTACCAAACAACCCGCGATCGTCCCTTTGCCTCTCCCCAAAATTCTATGACCCACTACCAACAGATCCTGCGGCTACCCACAACCGGAAAATCCCTCAGCAAAATCACCTTCAAAGTCCAATCCGTTGTGGCTGAATCGCGGGTGCAAACAGGGCTTTGTACGGTGTTTTTACGCCACACTTCTGCTAGCTTATTGATTCAGGAAAATGCTGACCCCGATGTGCTGACAGATTTAGAAAATTTCTTCGCCAAACTGGTTCCAGAATGGGGAAACTATATCCACAGTACCGAAGGGCCAGATGACATGCCCGCCCACATTCGGACAGCCCTGACCAGTACTTCAGAGCAAATTCCGATCGCCAACGGACGGCTGCTGTTAGGCACCTGGCAGGGAATTTACCTGTGGGAACACCGTCAGCATAACCACACCCGTGAAGTTGTCGTGCATGTAATGGGTGACTAGGGTTGCAAAGGTCTGACAGCAATTCTCTATTTCTACAAACCACTTCTGCCATCATGAGCGAGCTAGATATCCGGTATCAGGAAGAGGGTGCGGATACGCAGTTTTTATCCTCCTGCTGACGTTATCTCGATAAGCAAAATCGGCTTTTGCAATCAGATTCCTCTATGACAGCAACCCTGCAAACACTGCTGTCCCATAATGGGAAGGAAGCGATCGCTGTAATTGATTTTCTATGGGCTACTACATTTCTCCGCGTTTTCTCGATAAACTTTCCGTTCATATCACCAAAAATTACCTCAACCTGCCAAATGTGAAGGTGCCGCTGATTTTAGGCATTCACGGGCGCAAGGGAGAGGGCAAAACCTTTCAATGTGATCTGGTATTTGAACGTATGGCGGTTGAAGCCATTCATATTTCCGCTGGAGAGCTGGAAAGCCCTGATGCAGGAGATCCGGCACGATTACTGCGCCTGCGCTACCGGGAAGCCAATGAATTTACCAAGGTGCGGGGCAAGATGGCAGTCATTATGATCAACGACATTGATGCCGGAGCCGGACGGGTAGATGAATACACCCAATACACCGTAAACACCCAGTTGGTTAACGCCACCTTGATGAACATTGCGGATAATCCAACCAATGTGCAACTACCGGGAAGCTACGATGACACCCCCCTGCGACGTATTCCCATTATTGTGACCGGGAATGACTTTTCAACCCTGTATGCCCCGATGATTCGCGATGGGCGGATGGAAAAGTTTTTTTGGGAACCAAACCAGGACGATCGAATTGGCATTGTCAGCGGCATATTTGGAGCGGATGAGGTCAGCAAAAGTGAGGTTGTCCAGCTCGTTGAAGCCTTTCCTGATCAGGCGATCGACTTCTACAGTGCCCTGCGATCGCGGCTTTATGATGAACAGGTGCGTGGCTTTATTCAAAGTGTTGGGTTAGAGCGGATTTCTAATCGAGTGGTTAATCCCAAAGATCCCCTGCCCGAATTCCGTAAACCAAACTTTAGCCTGCCCCATTTGTTGGAGTTGGGTGCAGAAATAGTGCGGGAACAGAAACGGATTCAAGAACTACGCCTTTCAGAGGAATACAATAAATCCCTCTTTATGAGCCGTAAGTTTGGGGATATTGCGCCCAGACGTGCATCGAATGATGGGGGCGAAGGGGAACCTGGCGAAGCGGGGGGAAGACATTTCTCCCCAGAATTCTTCCGCGCCTACAAAGCTAATCCCTCCAACGGGCAGAACCCTTCCCCTGCCCCGATGCCTGCATCTCCACCCCCCACCGCCGCCCACAGCTACCCCGGTCAACCCTCCAGCACGACCCTCACCCCTGAAATTGTGACGGAAGTGAACAATATTCTGAATCAAGGACATCGTCTGAGCATCGAATTTGTGGACAACCGCCGCTTCCGCACAGGCTCCTGGAATGCCTATGGAACTTTCCAGGGCAATGGGGCAGAGGCGATCGCGGCGATCGAAACCTGTTTAGCAGAACATGCCTACGACTACGTTCGTTTAGTCGGGGTCGATCCAGGTAATCGGCGTCGCCTTCTAGAAACCATTATCCACAGACCCGCTAAGCGAGAAAGTCAGCCTGGTTGA
>JBAUTA010001244.1:0-4824 GCA_049581985.1 Kovacikia sp. | reverse complement strand
TGGCTGGGCTGAAGCAAATCCGTAGAGTCCAGCCGCACTTAACTTCCTATGCAGAAGCAGGGACGGACATCAAATCGCCATCGTCTACCCAACCTAAGGGCTTCTTCTGCTCCACGCAAATCTTGTTTCAAGCGCTTTTTGGCAGCTTATATATGTTTCACTGGCTACCCATTGTTTCCAGCATGACGGCCCGCATCTCCGTCCGCCCCAAACGGTTGAAGTGGGTAAAAACAGTTCATCAAGGAACTCATCAAGAACCTAATTAATCATGCACTGTCCCATCTGGCATGACGGCGTCCTTTAAGTAAGCGCCATTCAAATTGGCATCTTTGAAACTGGCACCCCGGAGATTTGCCATATGCAGATTTGCCTCTTGTAGGTTTGCCAAATTCAGATTTGCTCGACTCAGATTAGCATTCTGTAGGTTTGCCATGCTCAGATTAGCACCCAGCAAACTTACATCGCTCAGATCTGCCAGACTCAGGGTTGCTTCGCGTAAATCCGCTTCCCGCAGATTTGCCCCAATTAATGAAGCCTTATAAAGGTTTGCCCCAATCAGAGTTGCCCCCACTAAATTACCTTTATACAAATTTGCTCCGATCAGGTTCGTCATGCAAAGGTTTGCCAGACTCAGATTGGTGCGGGATAGGTTGCCTTCATAAAGAGTTGCCCCCACCAGATTTGACATGCAAAGATTAGCCATACTCAGATTTGTCATGCTGAGATTTGCCTCTCGCATATTCGCCATACTAAAGTCAGCTTCTCGCAGATCTGCTTTGTATAGACTGGCTTCCCACAAATTGGCTTTGTGCAGAACCGCTGTATACAGCATTGCCCCCTCTAACACAGCAGTACAGAGATTGGCTTCCCGCAGATTTGCCATGCTAAGGTCTACCTGACTTAAATCTGCTTCTCGTAAATCTGCCTTGTAAAGATTCGCTTCCCGCAGGTTCGCTTTGTAGAGAATGGCTGTATAAAGCGTTGCGCCTTCCAGCATAGCAATAGAAAGATTGGCTCTCTCCAGATTTGCCATGCTCATATCAACATGGCTAAAAGTCGCTTCTCGCAGGTCAGCCCCATAGAAGTTGACCTCTCTCAGGTTGATCTCTTTTAGATTGGCCCCTTCAAAATTAGGGCTGTCTTTTGGATTTTTTTGACACCAGTCATTCCACACCATCACCCCTTGCCGAAGCAGAGCAAGGTGCCCCTCGTTCGCCATTTATGTATCCCTCTAGCGCCAGCCTAACTACGTAGTTGATCGCAACTTCGTATAATCCGTAGCGGTAGTGTTCCCAGGGAAGAGGAGCCAGGCTTCAACGGCAAGCCGAATATCCCAGGGATTTATTGATTGATGAAGATACCGTTAAGTAAAAACACAAATACCCTGGTAAGTAATACCCACTTAAAGAATAAAAGTTGCAGAGGGCTGGGGGGGCACTCCCAGCCAGGGATGCCACCGTTCGGCGACGATCGCGAACGTGGTTCGACTAAGCGCTCATCCACCGTCTCATACCAATTTAAATAGCGAACAGGGCAGATTGGGGACGGGGTGCAGGGGTGAAACCCCTGGCTGGGGGCAACGCCCCCACTCCCCCTTTAATTCTTTGCCCTAATCAAACTGGTAATAGCTATAAGTTTTCGATTGGGATAAGAATAGACTTTGGGGGGAGGAGGACGGATCCCCCTCCCCCCGTTCAGGTTTACTTACCTGGCTAGGAAAAGCGATAAAGCAAGAAAAAACCGACTAACTGGCAAGGTATTCTTGCACTCGGGCTTTACGGCGACGCAGGTGGTCAAGTGCCTGCCGTTCGAGCTGGCGGACTCGTTCGCGACTGAGGTTGAGCCGTTCACCTACTTTTGCTAGAGATAGCTCGTGCCCATCGTCTAAGCCATAGCGCAGAGTAATGACTTGCCGTTGCTGGGCAGTCAGGTCTGCCATCAAGAGTTCCAGGTCTTGACGCAAAGATTCCTGGGCCATGTAATTTTCAGGAGAGGGGCCATCGTCTTCTAAAAGATCTTGCAGTTCGGTGTCCTGATTATCACCCACGCGCAGATCTAAGGAAACAGGCTGACGTGCCATCGTCAAAAACTCCCGAATTTGGGCAGGCTCCAGGTCCAAAGCATTCGCAATTTCCCCTGCCGTGGCGCTACGGCCTAATTTTTGGGCGAGTTCTCGCTGAACTTTCTTGATCTTGTTCAGCTTTTCGGTGATGTGAATGGGCAACCGGATGGTGCGCGCTTGTTGGGCGATCGCCCGCGTAATGGCCTGCCGAATCCACCAGTAGGCGTAGGTGGAGAATTTATAACCCCGAGTCGGGTCAAACTTCTCTACGCCGCGCTCTAGGCCCATTGTGCCTTCTTGAATTAAATCCAAAAATTCGAGATTGCGTTTTTGGTACTTTTTAGCAATGGAAACGACCAGACGCAGGTTAGCTTCGATCATCTTCTGTTTTGCCCGCCGACCCTTTTGGATAATTTCCTTAAGATCGACTTCACTGATAGCAGCGTGATCCGCTAACTCTTTCTCGGTGGGTTCGTGGCTCAACTTTTCAGCCAACGCTTCCCTTTTATTCTGTAACGCCATCATTTGTTGAACTTGCTTCCCATAGACAATCTCCTGCTCATGGGTCAGCATGGGCACGCGACCAATTTCGTGCAAATACGTACGAACCATATCTGCCGTGAATGTGGGTTTTATAGTCTTGGACTTGGTATTGGCAGTGGTCATGGATGCCTATGAACTCCGTAAACAAAAAACGAAAGACGAAACTAAATGCAGCAGCACCATTGAGCGGTTGGGTCTTTCAAGCAAGGGCTACCCAACCTGAGAATGCTTTCCTTACGTGGGCCTTAGCAGATTTGTGAAGGACGGTTATCCTCGTCACAGCAGTTTTGGAAACTCAGTAAAGCTAGATGAACCTCAAACCCTGCTTGACCCTTTCAGCAAATATGAATACTTTTTCAAGAATGGATGAACTGACGATAAACAGTAAACACAGGGGGCGGTCACACAAGCTACACTTTAGAGGTGAAATACAATTAAGAAATAAGGCGGAATCATTATGAGTCTGTCTATGGCGCTTGGTATAGATTATAGACGCCTGGAAAGTCTTTTGGTTTCCCCCTAATGGATGATACAGCAGGGTGATTTTGCCCTTCCCTACACGCTGAAGCCTAATATTTCAGAGCTATATACCTGGTTAACGCTGATTATTAAGACTGACCCAATCATTCCAAAATCGATTACACCTTACTCTCCTATAGTGCCCTGTTAGTCTGACCCTGGCTAGTCTCATGTGAGAGAGATAACCGTACTTTTTGTAGACCGAAATGGAGGGGTGTCTGGAACCCACTGGGTTTCACCCCCTCCACCCCTACTGGCATCTTCAGGGTAATGACGCCCAGCCACTTATTTGCATCCTCCTCTCCTAAACTCCTAGATCGGCCTTAGCGGCCTCGGCAGCTTTAAAGACGGCGGAAGCTGGCATTTCTTCCCAATTAGTCTCACCAATCTCAGCATAGAAAGTTTCATCATAGGGACGGGTCTTGATTACAACAGGCATGGGCACCGCGTGCCCCAAAATCAGCGCCTGTTGCTTAGAATCAAGCTTTGCCAGAACAGAGCGGAGGCTTTGTGCGCCAGAAACGCCAGTAAAAATGGCATCAATATCTTTTTCGTCGTTGAGCAATGCGGTAATGCGGGTGCCAATCTGGGACATGACTTCGTTGTCAATTCCGGAGGGGCGTTGATCAACCACGAGAAGGGTAACGAAGTATTTTCGCATTTCGCGGGCGATCGTCCCAAAGATAGTTTGACCCACGGTAGCAGGGTCGAGAAATCGGTGGGCCTCTTCGATCGTGATTACAAGTTGGCGGGGGCGATCGGTTACCTTCTTCGTTTGCAAAAACTGTTCGGCTTTCCGCACGTAGGCATGATGGATGCGACGGGCGATCACGTTAGTCGCCAGCATATAGGACAGCAGGTTGGACTGGGAACCGAACTCGACTACCACATGCTTACCTGCCTCCAGGGACTCCAGTATTTGTCCCACGTAATTGTGGGGACAGGAATTGCGAATGTACTTCAGCTCATCCAGACGGTTTAACTTACGCTGAAGGGCCATGATAGAGGATTTACTGCCCATCTTGGTTTCGCAAAATTCTTGAATTTCACCATTGCCCATTGACAGCAATCGGGTAATCCAGGACTTGCCAAATTCGTTCCGCAGGATAATTGCATTTTCCAGGCTGGCTTCCGACAGGTTGAGTTCTCCCCGCACCAGCATCAGGTCTTCCACATCAATTTGGTCGTAGCTAATATAAAGCTCCTGGGCATTGCGGACTCCTCGTCGTTTGGTAGAGTCTGGATCCAGGGTGTAAATTTGTACCTGTCCTGGAAACAGTTGTCGCAGCCCCTTTACCGTACTGAATTGTTTGCCTTCTCTGGTGGCCTCCCAACCGTACTCTGAGTGCATATCAAAAATCAGATTAACCGCTGCCTGTTTACGAATAATGCCAGATAACAGTAGCCGCGTTAGGAAAGATTTGCCTGTTCCCGATTTGCCGAAGACACCGTTGCTTCGTTCTACAAACCGATCGAGGTCAATGCAAATAGCCACCTCCATATCAATCGGCTGCCCGATCGCAAAATTTCGACGGGAGGGGTCATCTTCCCAGCCAAACACCGCTCGAAAGTCTCGCTCGCTGGCATCAAAGACCTGGCTGAAGTGGTTGGGAATGGTTTTGACGGGCAGGAGTTCGATGTCTGCACTGGATTGGGCGTTGTAAGAACCCAGTTTAGAACTGGAAGCCTGGAGCTTGGAG
>JBAUTA010001243.1:0-4888 GCA_049581985.1 Kovacikia sp. | reverse complement strand
ACGAAGAAGAGTCTGAGGAAGAAGAAGAAGAAGAAGAAGAAGAAGAAACCGAAGACAGCTACGAAGAACAGTCTGAGGAAGAAGAAGAAGAAGAAGAAGAGTCTGAGGAAGAAGAAGCCGACGAATCTGAGGAAGACGAAGACGAAGAGACTGAAGATAGTTACGAAGAAGATGAATCTGAAGAGGAGGAGTCTGAGGAAGACGATTACGAAGAGGAGGAATCTGAAGAGACTGAAGATAGCTATGAGGAGGATGCTGGTGAAGATTATGAGGCCGAAGCGGACGAGGGTTACGAGGGAGGTGACGACGAATAATCAGGCAGAAGGCGCTCAGCAATTCTCCTGACCCTTTTGTCCTCCTTTTCGCAACAGAGCAAGCGGATTCCCCTAGATAGGGTAGTGCTGTAGATCAAGACACAAAGTTCCAGAGAAATTTCTGCGTGACTTTGTGTCTTTGTCGTCTTACAATCTCCTAGTTCTACCCGGCTCCGAGGCATAACCACCATGAAGCAATTTAACCTGGCAATATCAGGATTAATGGTCAGTACGCTGATTGCGTTGGGGGTAGCAGGCGAGGCGAGTGCTAGCCGTAAGTCAGTCCAGGAGTGGTTGCCAAACATGCACGCAGATGCCCGTCAGCCAAAGGCGACCCAGGATCTGAAAGCCACCGCCAGTCAGGTTGTTGATCTCCTGGCAAAGGGGAAATTTGCCGAAGTAACTCAGAAATTTGACCCTACGATGCAAAAGGGGCTTTCAACTGAAAAACTGAAGCAGATCTGGCAGGCAGTTGTAGCTGAGGCGGGTCCCTTTAAGCGCCAGATAAGCAGCCGGACTGAAAAGGTGCAGCAGTACGATGTCGTGTCCGTTACCTGTGAATTTGCTAAGGCGAAGCTAGATGTTCAGCTGACCTTTGATCGCGCTCAAAAAATTGCCGGACTTCATCTACTTCCCTCTAACCAAGCGGCCAAAGATACCTATCAGCCGCCTGCCTATGTCAAACGTGACACCTTTGAAGAGCAAGCAGTGACCATTGGTTCTGGTGCCTCAGCCGTTTCTGGTGTCTTGACCCTGCCCAAGGGGGAAGGTCCCTTTCCTGCGGTGGTTCTGGTTCAGGGGTCCGGTCCCCACGATCGGGATGAAACGATTGGACCCAACAAACCCTTTCGGGATCTTGCCTGGGGTTTGTCATCTCAAAACATTGCCGTGCTGCGATACGATAAACGGACTTTGGTGCATCCTGAACAATTTAGCGGTAGTTTTACAGTGAAAGAGGAGGTGACGGATGATGCGATCGCAGCGATCGCCCTTCTGCGCCAAACTAAATCCATTAATCCCAAGCAAATTTTCGTGCTAGGTCACAGTTTAGGCGGAATGTTGGCTCCCCGAATTGCTCAACAGGATCCGGCTTTAGCAGGCTTGATCATTCTGGCAGGCAATACCCGTCCGTTTGAAGATCTGTTTGTAGCCCAATCGATTTACCTGGCATCTCTACGAGACAAGATGACTTCCCGTGAGAAACAAACGATCGCGGTTTTCAAACAGCAAGCAGAACGCATTAAATCCCGGGATCTGGCAAAGGCCAAGCCAACCGAAATTATTCTAGGCGCTCCTCCCGCCTACTGGCTAGATTTGCGGAGCTATAACCAGAGAGAGGTTGCCAAACAACTGAACCAACCCCTGTTCGTGTTGCAAGGCGAACGAGACTACCAGGTGACCCTAGAAGATTTTCGGGGCTGGCAAAAAGCGCTCTCAGACCGTAAAAACGTTACCCTCAAAACCTATCCCGCCCTCAACCACCTCTTTATGTCGGGAGAGGGCAAAAGCAATCCTGCCGAATATCAAACCCCCAATCACATCGACGAAACGATAGTCAATGACATTGCCAATTGGGTGAAACAACAGTCAGGCCCCAGTAGCCAGGTGAAGGGTGGGGGGTGAGGGGTAACGGGAGAATTCTGACGCCTGCCTGCTGCCCTTTACTCCCTCCTCCTCTCCCACGGTATAGTGATGGGCAATTGCAATAGCCTCAGGAGAGGAATATGAGTGAATTTCAAGATTTTTTGAAACGCCAATTTGCCCACGTTTCGATCGGAGAGTTCAAGCCAGGCAAATTCTGGGAAGCCCAAAACCTTTATGAACAGGCGATTTCCACCTATACCCACGGATTTAAGGGAGCTTACTTGCTGCGCGATCCCGGTAGTGACAAGGGAATCTCCGTCATCTTTTGGGAAACGGTAGACGACATGACGGACAACGAGAACGAAACCCATCAGGCAATCTTAAAAAAGATGGCTCCACTTTTTGCCCATACGCCGGATGTGTTTGTTTACGAAGTTGTTTCAGAACTCAAGCCTGAGGTTCTACAGTCCACAGAAAATTAGGAGGGATCGGTAGGGTGAAGATAGTCCCTGTCAGAAGTCAGAAGTCAGAAGTCAGAAGTCAGAAGTCGTAATTGTCAATCCCCCCTTCTCCACTTGTAAACAAGGATAAAGTTTCGTAACAATAGATTTGTATCCTTCATTTCTGACTGATTCTGCATATGGCTAGTGAAGACGATCGCAAAAGACGCATTATGGAGCATCTCGCTCGCAGTAATGGGGACTTCATAAAACGTTCCACTTTAACCAGTTCAAAGGAGCGCAAGCAGCAAATTCTCGACCACGTTCGTCAAACGAAAGGTTAGAAGACCAGGGTTCCATTTAAAAAATTAGGGAGTTTTCCACAACTCCTTAAAAAATTGTCCCCCTGCCCTTTCTTACCCGGTTTATGCTGTCTGGTGCTCTGGCATCGCTTGATTTTCCAGGGCAGAAATTTGCTGGCGCAGGGGGAGTAGGAACTTGTTCCCGCTCCCCCTGCGCCAAACTTTATCTTGAAAGCTATCCATTACACAGCTTTCTTCCAGATCGCCCTCATTCCTTGGGTTCCCCTCTGCCGTTTTGGGCTACCGTGTACAGACCCACCCCCAAACCCCCTCGAAATGAAATCTCGGCTTGCATTTCGAGGCTGGGGCCATGATCAGAACCTGGCTTCCATCCCCGATTCGACCCTTAGGTGCCTTGGGCTTGACTACGAAGCCCGGATAGGGATACCCGGTAGCCCGTTCTGGGAGAAGGACCTGGGGTCTATTAATCTGGGGCAGGGTTTCACCGACTTTTGCCTGATGGCTAGATCTTGAAAGTAGAATCAGCTTGACCAGATCGGCATTTGCAATAGGCAGGGGGAACAGGCGATCGCTAAAATAGAGTTTTGCAACGAAGCGAACGCATGCTGCCACGAGACGAATTATTGAAGGGTGTGGAAAATCGCGACACGGTTGCCAGGGTGGTGGACCAGGCAGACCAGGCAATCAAAACCTGGGAAGTGGTACTGACCGATTTTCTGTCGCCACCGGAATCCGCAGAAATTCAGCAGGCATTTAGCCGCTTAACCGAAGTGCATCTGGTTGCGGCGGGGGGCTATCTCCAGGCAGAACGACAACGACTGGCGATCGCCCGTTCTGAAATCCCTTTAGACTCATCCCAGGTCGAACTTGCAGCCCTCGAAATTGCCGGAAACTTCTTGTTTGACCTGGCCACCCATCGCGATTTTTTAGGAGCTATCCTGGGTACCGGAATTGTGCGCGATAAAGTGGGCGATATTATTGTGCTGGGGGAACGGGGGGCGCAGGCGATCGTCGTGCCCGACCTGGTGGAATTTCTAGAGATGAATCTGAAGCAAGTCCGCTCTGTTCCGGTCAAAACCCGGCAAATTGAATTCAGCGAATTGAAGGTACGGGAACCCAAAAAGAAGGAAATGACGACCGTCGAAGCTTCCTTGCGGTTAGATGCCATCGCTTCTGCGGGTTTTGGCATGTCTCGCAGCAAAATGGCAGACCTGATTGAATCTGGCGATGTGCGTGTCAACTGGAAAGAAGTGACCAGTGCCAGCCATGCTGTCAAAGCTGCCGACTTGATTGCCATTCGCGGTAAGGGTCGTGTTGAAGTGGGAGATATCGCTGTGACTAAAAAAGATCGCTATCGGGTTCACCTTACACGGTTTGTGTAGCGTTGACCTACTATCGCCACTACTCCCAAGCTTTTTCGCAAAGTTACCTGAGAGAGTTGCAGGGGCAGATTTTGGCATGCCCCTACTTTGCCGTAAATAATCTGAATCGGGACTTTGTTGGAACAAAAGGGTTTTCTGTCGTATTTCGACGATCGCACCTGAGCACCGTCGAGCAGCAATTTCCCTACTTTAAGCCCTATCTGCAACAGGCAGTTCTAGCCGAATGCAATGCATTTTACCTCAACCCCCTGCTGCTTAAAGCAGGCTCTCGCGTAGACCCCCACATCGATCGATCGCTCCGCTCTTATTGCAAAACCATTCAACCTCCCAGCATCGTTAGTGTGCTTTATGTCGAAGTTCCTCCCGATCTGGAGGGAGGAGAACTGGTCCTACGATCGCACAAACGTAAAGTGGGACAAATTAACCCCCAGGCCAATACCCTGTTGTTTTTTCAGGGCGACCTGACCCATTCGATCAATCCGATTATTAGCTCCAGCAGTCGCCTCAGTCTTGTTTGTGAACAGTACAGCCTGGACGATGCCCAACTGCAGGAAATCCCGGAATTCAGGTTGGAGTCCAGGGCACTCACGAAAGCGGAGCAGAATAAGAAACAGCGAAACGGCAAACTGAAGGGAGGATAAGGAGTGAGGGAAAAATCGCTGCCCGCAGGTGGATCGGCTAAGTCGCTGGGGGCAATTAAACCCAAGATGATGTTGGGGCGGAATTCTCCCTTGCTATATGAATTATGCCGACTTGTAGCCATAGCCCTATGGGTTAGGACGGGGTGCGGGGATGGAACCTCTGGCTGGGGGCAACGCCCCCATTCCCCCGTGAATCCGCTGTCC
>JBAUTA010001242.1:0-2363 GCA_049581985.1 Kovacikia sp. | reverse complement strand
TGTGCTTCACCCTATGCAGGTGTTTGAGTATCTCCCTGCCTTTGTGGGTGCCTGGCGAACCTTTCAGCACCGATCGGGACGAAATTATATATTGTTTCAAACCAATGATTGGCTCTCTGGCTGGGTGGGGTTACAACTAAGAAATCAATTGGGGTTGCCACTGGTGCATTCCAGCTGTGTGATTGGAGCCTTGAAGTATCTATGGCTAGAAACCGTCCAAGAGCTATCAATCCGTCATAGTGTGGAACGGATCTGCTTAGAACAGGCAGATTGCGTTGTTGCGACCAATCCGCTAGAAGTGGTGGATTTGTGTCAGATGATGCCTAATCGTGGACAGGTTAAAGTGGTTCCCTATGGCATTGATACGCAACATTTTGGATCGCTCTCGCAAGCGATTGCCCGCCAAAAATTAGGGATTGCACCAGAAACACGCCTAATTTTATATGTGGGACGATTTGCTCCCCTCAAGGGCATTGAAATCCTGGTAAAAGCTTGTGCCCTGTTGCCGAAACCATTTCAACTCTACCTGGTCAACAATAGCGGTGGGGAAGAGGGGGATTGGGAGGAACAGCAGTACGTTAGGACGCTGGTAAAGCAAATGGATGTAGACGCAAGCGTTGTTTTTATTGGTCAGGTATCACGATCGCAGTTGCCTTCCTACTACGCCGCCGCCAATGTTTGCGTGGTGCCCAGCTACTACGAAGAGTCTGGTTTAATTTCACTTGAATCTATGGCATCAGGTACACCAGTCATTGCCCATGCCGTAGGTGGACTACGCTATGTTGTGAGGCACGGTCAAACTGGACTACTGGTGCCTCCCTTTAACCTAAACGTCCTGGCAACTAGCATCTGGGATTCGCTGTCAAATCCTGCCCGCTGGAGGACCTATGGGCTGATCGGACAGCGCTGGGTCAGGTCACGATTTAGCTATGCCGCCGTATCGACTCAAATGTATGACCTCTATCAATCTGTCTCTCTGGCAAAGGGGATGGAAGCCGATCAACGCCACCCTTGATTTCTTAAAACTTGCCATTCCCCGTTGAGCATGACTGCTTTTCGCGTTACTTGCCAGGTGCTGCTGAATAGCAGGATGAATTGCACTTCGTTCCTATTCATTCAACCCTAAATTCATCCCCAGAATCGGCAATCCCTTGATCTCAAGACGATTCTGTTGTTTGTGTCCCCAGATGCCGCAACTCCTACACTCAAGCAATTCGCATAAATGACCCTGTGAACTCACAGAGATGACTTCAAGGAGGCTATCAACATGAAATTCATAACCAACCAAATTGTAATCGGTCTGTTGTTTGGGCTTTTGACCCTGAGTCCGTCAATCCAACCTGCATCAGCGGATCCGCTGCTCTCAGAGGAAGGAATGGTTGAAACGAGTGATCCAAATGAAAGCTCCCCTACTCGTAAAGTCGTTTTGGTAGCAGGGCGCGATCGTCCCAGTCCAGGTATTTCTGACAAAGTAGCCAATCTTAATCAAATTGCCAATGGGGCAAAGACCATTTACAACCTGGTAAAAGCTGATAATTGGGCAGAAGCCAATACTCAACTGGCATCACTACAAGAAACGATGCTCCGGCTCAAAGCTAACAATAGAGTCAGCAAAGCAGATTTTGCTCATCTCAACGCCTTAATAATGGCTCTTAAAGGTTCTGTTTCAGCCAGGCATCACCAGGCGATGTACGACACAAATCAATTGGCGATGACGGCGGTTCAACTGGCGAAACAGTCCAACCCCCAAATACAGGTTGAAGTTGCCATGCTCGACTACTATGGGCGTGAACTGGAAATTTGGTCTGAACGCGGCAATACGGCTAAGTTGAAAACAGTTGCCGATCGTATCAATCAAACCTGGTCATCCTTGCGCCCCGAAATTCAAACTCTTCATGTTCCTGCACAAGTGCAACAGTTTGATGACACCCTCGTTGCCCTTGTTCAGACTGCGACCTCACCCACCGAGTATCGTCTGCTGGCGACTCCTCTTCTAGTTGAAGTAAACAATCTTCAACGACTGTTCCAGCTTTCGGTGTAACCCTCTAAGTCGGTAGGCACCATTAATTAGAAGACGGGGTGCTTGGGACGCTGCCTCTAGTCAAGGGCTTCCACCCCTCACACCCCCAAAATTATCTTTGGTTTAATGGCACCTGGCTACTTAACAGGGTAGTTTTGTGACCGCATCAGGTTGCTGGTAAATCCGCTTTCGGCTTGGGAGTCTTCGGCTCATCCGTGTCTAGTCTTGGGGAGGAAGATTGAATAGGGAATGGGCGAGCAGCGCTGCCTGGGTGCGATCGCGGAGATTTAAATGGTTCAGAATATTGGTTACATAGTTCTTAACGGTGTGCTCTGAAAGGAAA
>JBAUTA010001241.1:0-8169 GCA_049581985.1 Kovacikia sp. | reverse complement strand
AGGAATTACTCATACTCCAGTCCCCCCTGTAGCTCAAAAGCAATTCTGCCATTCTCTGGCGAACTCGGATCATTGCACAGTAGGGGAATTTCCAGGCGATCGAAGACTAATTCTCCCTTTGCCAATTCATCCTTCGGGGGTTGCCACAGGCGTTGGAAGCGGGTCATTTCCACCGATTGCACCCCCGTCACCTGCATCGCCGTTTTGATCACTTTGCTCAGGTAAATCGGTTGCCCAAAGGTATGCAGGTCAGGGTGGAAAAAGCCCAATTGTCCATTGGGTTGGACTTTGGGGCTAAAGGTTAGTTGCAACCGCGATTGCAACTCCCGTCGAAAATACCCCGACTTGACCTGCACGTTCAGGGCGAGATCCAGCGGGACAAAGCGAGGATTGTCAATTTCCAGTGTATGGGCAGCCAGGCGGAACGGCTCCAGATAGGTCAACAAATCGCGCCGGAATTCCGAATCTACCAGTGCTCCGTCGCTGCGATCAACGGTGATAAAAATCGTGACCCAGCTACCGGTCCAACGCCGCGTTGCCACGGCCCGCTGCACCCCTGGAAACGCCTGCGCCAGTTGGGCGTAATCCGCTTCCGTTACCGCACATTGCCGTTCCCGAAAGGCGTGGGGTGCCTGAAATTTCACCTGCTCCAGCGGTTCCGGTTCGACACCCCCTGCGGCAGGCAGGGGATTGCGAATGGCAACAATTCCGGGCACGGCAGGGTAAATGTGGGCGATCGCCTCCGCTCCCACATTACCCGCCAGTCCATTGCCAATCCGGTAGGTTGCCTGAAAGCGGGTGCCAGATTCGGGTTGCCTGCCAAGTTGATTGTCACCAAAGCGTAAAAAAGCCTGCCCATCCTCCTCCATTTCCACAACAAAATCCCTGGCAAAGCGATCGCTGACCAGCAGATCTACCTGGGATTGCCAGCGGTAGGTGGGATTGTCCTTCTCGCGCAGCCAAACACTGGGTTGCAGATCCCTCAGGGGCAGATGATGAAGGATTTCCGTGGCGCTGATGGGAGTTTCTGACTCCTCTGGACTGCCTCGGATCGGCCCCTGCTGGGTGAGAGGAGCATGATACAGCCGGGGAAAATAGCGTTCCTCTGCCAGTACCGGAGACAGGTCTGCCGGGGGCAGGGTGCGCCCGTGATCGGCTAACACGACATTGCCCCGGACAATGCTAATGTTGGAGAGCAGCTCTCCCGCCACCACCTGAGTCACCCAGAAGTCAAACGGCAACGCATCAGCGGCAGACCATTCCACCTGTACCAGCGATTGCGGCTGGGTAACAAGCTCGGAAGAGCCAGTGCTGCCTTCCTGGTGTAATCGATCCTGCTGCGGCGTCACTCGAATCAACCGCACCGCATGACGACGGATTGGGTCAGCATCCTCCCGTTTGCCAGTGGTTCTGCCTTTCACTTGTTCAAAAATCAACACAACTCCGGGTTGGAGTTGCTGACGCAGTTGTCCGCCCGTATCCTTGAGGGTGGACTCGGTTGCACCTTTGGGTAGAGCGTACTCTTCCGCTCCCCAGGGGTAAATCTCGATCGCATTCTGGGCCGCATACAGCGTTACATCCTGCATGGTCTCGAACACTTGCACCGTCGGTAACGCGGATTCAAACTGTTCGTCAGTCAATCCCGTTCGTCCTATCAGGTCAGTGAGCGTTGCAGGATCCAGGAGAGTGTAGCCATCCAGCTCAGCGCTCAACATCGTCTTGAACACCTGCGCGACTGCGGTTGCCGATCCAACCTGTTTTTGTTTTGGGCTCAAGCCTGTCTGTTGGTTCAGATAGGTGATCAAACAGGTTCCCGGACGGTTTTCGTCCATCGCCGGACCCAAAAGCGTGTAGCCATCCAGACTGGGAATGACCTGAATCGTCACCCAGACGCGGGCATTCCGCCCATTGTGAATAAAGTAATCCAGCAAGCGGGCATGACGACGCACGGATACCCGTCTACGCGCTGTACTCAAATAGGCTTCGGTGGCTATGGCATCCTGGTAGTAGCTGAGCCGATCGCCAGCATAGGCCAGCAGTTCCACCAGCATCATGCCCATATCTGCCGGATTCCGTTCCTGCCACCGGGGCATGGTAATGGTTAACCGATTCAGCATCAACTGCCGTAAGCCATCATAATCCTTACTCAGGTAATCGATCGGCGGGATTGGCGGCGGTTTGTCCGGTACAGCGGTGAGATCAGACTGACAGCCCAACTGACTGAACTCCTCTACCTGAAACATAAAATCGACCCAGGCTAGCTGGGAATCAAACCCCGGTGGTGGATTAGGATTACTGGCAGATTGCACCAACTGCAGGGTGTAGACCGACAGATCGCCTGGCAGATTCACGCGCACCGTCAACAGATTGTCCAGGGCGGTCGCAAACTCGGCAGATAGCGATCGCAACCGGGTTCCCCCAGTGATCAAGATATTCTCTGCCGTCAATGCGGGGGTATTGGCTGGGACAGCCCCTCGGCTTCCCGGTAAGGGATGGATGAAGTAAATTTGTAAGGTGCGCCGATCTTCGGCGACTTCCAGGTAATCAATTCCATTTAAAGGGGGGCGTCCGTCTACCCCTTTAGCCTTGCGCAGGACATTAATTCGCTGGGCGTTCTGACGGAGATAGGGGGGCATCTCAAATCTCCCGTGTGAATTGCACAATCTGACGTTTCTGAGTCTGGAGCACAATATACTGCACAATTACCTGAATCGTATCGCCATCACTGGAGCTGGAACTGGTCGTGGCTTCAATCACTTCGACCTGAATCACATCTCCTAACCATTGCTCCAGGGCTCCCTGTAACAGAAATTGGGTGGCGGTGACCAGCTCACTGTTATTAGGCGCGAAAACAATTTGGCGAATGTTACTGCCAAAGGTCGGACGATTGACTCGCTCACCCGGAATAGTGAATAACACCTGCTCGATCAAGTGACGAATATGCTCATTTTCGGAAGCGACTGCTGTACGCCCCAGAGGATTAAATCGAAACGGGTAAGCAATATCCATAGACTACATTCCCTTCACGCGCATTTGCGTTAGCACCACGGTTAACGGTGTACCCGTAGGGACACAGATGGCCTGGCTATCCTGAAGCAGCACGGGCATCCCCATGGCTTTGACGCGCAGAGCCGCTAAAACCCAGACTCCCGTAATACAGGGTCCAACGTTAGCCGGGGGTGGCGGATTGGCACAGCCTGCAACCATGTAGGGAGGCGGCTGCACGGTAACAGGAAGACCCATAACCCGCACCCGCGGCACGGGCACGGTAGGTTTTGACTGCCCGCCATGGGCGCAAATAACCGTACTACCGACGTTAAGGAGGAATCCGGGCATGGTGGTTGGGATCCAGTGGGGTGGTTAGATGACTTCTAATGCGCCGTTGTTGACGTTGACTCCGACGGGGAGGAGTTTAATATCTGAGGCCGTGTTGTTCAGCTGGATTTGAGCTGGAGTGATTGTGATCTTGGGCACAGTTGCACTGAGTTCAATACCACTGGAGTTGAGCTTGGCGTTGGCAGGAGCGTTGTTTAACTCAATGCCAGAGGCCGCAGCTAATTTGATCGTGGCAGGATTACAGGTGAGGTCGATCGTATTCGAGGTGAGATTAGTCGTCACCGAAGTTTGTTTCTGTTCAATATTACTTGCAGTTACGGTGATGGTGGAATTGGCTTTATTTTTAATTTCGATGATATCGGCTTTAATTTTGATGGTCGTTTCATCTTTATTATTGAGTTCGATGCCATCAGCATTGAACACCATTTTTAACGTTCGTTCGACGGTTGGAGTGTCAACCACAATCGTCAGACCCTTGTTCTCGCCCAAATTACTCAAGGTCATCGTGATACCGTAGGGGGTTTTGAACACCTGCACCTTATCGGGTTCTTCAACCTTCGCTTCTGCCGGTAACTGGTCTTCACCCCAGAAGCAACCCGACCAGATCGGGTAGTCTGGATCACCCCCTTCAAATTCCACCCAGATATTAGAACCCACTGGAGGAATGGCAAACCAGCCCAGGTTTTTCCCCGCATAGGGGGTACAGGGCATGGCCCAACTGGCGTTTCCGGTACCATAGATGGCGGGAACCTTAACCTGGATGCGTCCCAGGTGTTGCGGATCTTTATTCATAACAACCTGACCACGATATTTACCGAAGAATTGGGGCATGGGGGGAGGGTAGGTAAGGGGGTTAAACGGTGACGCGAGAAATGGTGCTGCCCAACCCTTCACGGGTCATTTTGAACCGCTGCTTATAGTCTCCTTGCTGAATCTGATGGGTGACTTCGTTGATGTAATAACGCCCATCGTAGGTTTGCCCGACACCGCGTAAGTCAACGGTGCCACCATGTTGCAGGAAGTCGCCGTAGGTGAGGGTATCGAGTTCGCCGGTAGCCGTGATGGCAGCATCGACCGACTGATCAACCATCGCCTGGGCGTAGGCCGTGGCCTGGGTGGCGAGGCGGGCAGTTTGGCGAAATTGGGCAGTGCGAATGTGGGTCTGTGTGGTCAGGGCAGGCTCCCTCGATAGGGGCGATCGCCGAGAACTGTTAACAGAGACGGGTTGAACCTGATTAGTTTTGCGATCCTGCACCTGTCCCTGGACTTTCATCACTGCCAGGGCATCGTACTGAAAGTTAATGGACTCCACATTGGTCGAGGATCCCATATTAAACGTTAAGGGTTTGCTGGGGGTGGCTTTGCGATTGGGTGGTCCCCAATAGGCTTCATTGCTACCACTCGACGAACCCGGCTTGATGTAAAACACAAAGCCATGCCGACGAGCCAATTCCTGAATGTAGGCCAGATCGGTGCTGAGTTGAATTGGAACCCGCTCGGTCTTTAAAGGACGCTCTGTCCACTGGGGGGTGCTTAACTTGGGTATTAATCCATATTTGGCGTAGCTGTTTATAATTTTCTCAACAATGCTTTTATCATCCAATTCCAGATGTTCGATCGACTTTTCCTCCAGGTCCATCATCACCCCCACATCTTCCCCTGTAATCGTGAGGATAGATTCCCCCGGTTCCAGACTGGGGACAAACTCATGGTAGGTAATCATGCCATCTAAAAGCACCCGTGGTTGGCTATTCACCGTGACGGTCACAATTACCCGATTGAATGGATTCAGCAATTGTTCGGTTGCCCCTCGCAGCAGGGGATCATCCTGGGAGTCGGCAGGCTCAGCCCGCCCCACCCGAAACACAATTTGAAACCCGGATTGCCCCTGATCTCGATAAGTCACCTCCAAACTATCCACCGCTTCACTTAAAACAGTGGGAACTGGACGTGGTGTTGTCGTCCCAATCAGCAATGTCAAATTCATTCCCAGAGTGGGCATAGCAATTAAGGGGGTAAGGGTGGTTGCGTTTAGACCTGAGGAATGGGAATTCGCAGCATGCGATTGGGCTCTGCTGTTAGTTCGATCGGGTTCATGGCATCGTTGGCATCGCAGATTTGCCAGAACAATAGAGCATTCCCCAGGGTGCGATCGGCAATTAAATCCAGACGATCGCCATCCATTACGGTAACGGTTGTCAGCACGGGTAAGTTCCGCCCCTGGGGTAAAAACCGCCGCCGTTTATACACGACTGTTCGACCATCCGGTAGTGTCATTTGTACGGTTTCGAGCTGGGCATACCGACTTACAGAATCTACCATGATTTCTCCAACGCTTTACAGTCGTTTCCATGGGTGTCATTTACAGTTTTCCTTCTGACAGTCCTAAATCAGTTGTGAGAGTGAGAGGCTTTGTGAGAAAGGCTTCCTGGAGGATCCTTTCTCACAATCCAGATAGGATCGCTATATGTTCTTTGCGGTTGACGGATTCGGAATAATTCACCTAATTATTTAAACCATCTAAATCTTTTAATCATCTAAATCTTTAAATCATCTCAATAATTCAGTGTCCTTCTCCTAATACCAGTTCAATATGAGTTTGCACTTAACAAGGGACTTAAGCCGCTTGTCTAACAGGCTTTTTTCTGGGCAGCTTCACAGAGAACTGGTAGTAGCGACTTAACTTTTATCTCAATCGTCCCGCCACATTGACTCCAGTAACATTCTGAACGTTCGTGATATAAGCCCGTTTCGCCAACTCCTCTTTGCTCACCTGGTGGGCAAAAAATAGTTTAGCCCGTTGCTCCTGCCAGGGGACATCACTATAATTCAACACTTGCAAACCCATCGATACATCCGCCCGAATCGGGTTCAAGCGATCGTCGTGGTAGGTTTCATTGATCGAGAAACTGGTTAACCGGACGGGCAGGACTCGGTTCTCTCCCCATACCAGCAATGTCACCGGAGCCGCGATTGGACTGATCTCCAGAACTCCCTGTCCGGCGTTTTGATTGGAATTTTTGATGACATCACTTTTGGGATACAACAACAGTTCCAGGGCGGAGAGTTGGGGGTAGATTCCCTGTTCCAGCACCGTTTTGTCCCCTTCATGCAGTTGGGCGATCCCATCAATCACAATTGAAAGGCTAATCTCCTCTCTGGGTGCCCCTTTCAGCAACAGAATTTCATTGGAAGGTGCCCCCCGAGTAGCCGCCCTGTTGCGACGACCCCGATTCTGCTCCACATAGGCAAGATTGGCACTGATGGTGCGGCTAAGGCTTTCTGGATTGTATTGGAAGGTGATTGACGTTTCAATTTGTTGGTAATGGGGAGCCAGAAGTGTGACCAGGGCACCTTTCTGTAAAACTGTGGAATTGAGGGGGGTTGGCATAAAGCAAATGTCACAATCCAGCCACTATCTAAATACCATACATTCTCTCCAGGGAAAATGTTTCCGATGCGATTTGTAATATTTTTCTCTAAGATTGGCAGATTGTGAAATTCAGGAGATGATGGGTCAGTGCCTTCCTGCCTATTCAGCTTTAATTGCCCTGGAGGTTGATATGAATCCCGTTAAAGCTACCGCCTGGAACTTTTGGTATACCCTATCCAATTCGGAGACGAAAACCGTTTACCAACTCGCGTTCGCTAAAACCTGGGAACTGCTGAAACAGGCAGTGCGGCTCCTGGTGATGCTGGCACTGCTGCTGGCGACGATAGCCATTTGGCTGTGGACGGTCAGTTTCCAGAGTGGGCGATCGCTACGAGTCTGGCTGGAAACGAAAAATCCGACCCTGCCAGAAATCCTCTCCGCAGGGCAACAGTTGATTTTAGGAACCCTCAAGACAATTCTGAACTGGACCCAAACCCAATTAAAAACTCAGTATGGGTTAGAGATTAAACTCCCGCCGATCCCGGAGTGGCAGCTACCCGAATCGACGGCAACGACCAGTAGTAGTCTGCCAACCAGTAGTTCTGCAACTGGCACAACTGAAGCCAAAAAACCAGGCTAATTAAGGTTTGATTGGCTTTGCGATTGATGCAACCACAATCTTGATGATTGCAATTCTCAGTCAATGGTTGAGAATTGCAATTTTTGATGTTGGAGTCTTACCTTTTTCAAGGCTTGGTTTCCTCCCAGTTGACAAATCCAACGGCTGAATCCTTCAGTTTCTCCGTATTGGGATCGAGATAACCATTCTGTTTCAATTGTTGAAGTGTTTCGGAAGATACTTTAATGGTGACCGGATTGTGGGTGGATGAGGAGGATTGGAGGAGACGGCGAATCCCATAGGTTATAAACCCCAGAATAAAGGGGATGGCAATCAGCAAAAGGAATAGGTCATTTAGCATCGTGTACGGGATGAATGGAGGATCTAATTCAGAATTATAAGTTGGATTCCATCAAAGGTTTTATGGATGTTAGGTCTGCATCCAGATAAAGTCGCAGCTTAAATATGGGGCATTGCTGAATGGCACTATGATTTCGCTGAGTTTTGGACAGAGCCTCAGGGCTTTTGGAAATCGTTTCATAGCCAGATTCAGCAACGCCAAATATGGACCAGTTCAATCGCCTGGTCCGCGACGATCACAGGGTCAATTTCGTTTGATGGCAGGTGTAGAACCGGAGTGTGTTGCCATGTTCATCGCTATGGGATTCAGCGACGACTCAAACGCTCTGGCAGTTAGTGAAGTGTTGAAAAAGCTTGGGCAAGACTAGTATTTACATCAATGAGAGCGTTATCCTCTAGCGATCGCCCAGCATTTAATCGATAGCACACCTATTCCACCCGAATTGTAATCAGTCAACCCCATGGAAGCATTACCCCTTGA
>JBAUTA010001240.1:0-8219 GCA_049581985.1 Kovacikia sp. | reverse complement strand
TACTGGTTTAGGACTAGCGCTGGTAAAAAAATTGGTAGAGCAACTGGGTGCCACCATTCAAGTAGAGAGTGCTAACTGTCAAACAACTTTCACAGTCAAACTTCCAGTTGAGTCTGCTGCGCTCAATTTGCCTGAAAAGGCTAAGTAAGTAGCTGGGTGCCTAACGAATCACCTTACTCATATAATTTCCCCAAATTTGAGCGGCCTGGGCGCTGCTGCCATAGGTTGGAGCATTGTCATCATTGCCCAGCCAAATTCCTGTGACTAAACTATCGGGAACATAGCCAATGAACCACAGGTCCCGGTTGTCATTAGTAGTTCCCGTTTTACCGACAGCGCCAGGAACGATCGCCGCTGCCCGTCCGGTACCACTGCTGACTACGCCCCGTAATAGCTCGGTCATCACATTTGCGACTCCAGGTTCTAAAACGCTCTGGTTCAGTTCGAGGTCGGGGTTGGCGGGATAAATTATCCGACAGGTCTTAAAATTATTCCGATCCTTACAATCTCCACCGTCTAGAATGCGCCGAATTGCATGGGGACGGTTTCGCACGCCCTGATTTGCCAAAACGCTAAAGGCACCTGTCATTTCCAGCGGTGTGGCTTCACTTTGCCCTAAAACCAGGCCGGGAACCAGATTCAGTTTCGACTGCACGCCCAGGCGGCGAGCCATACTGGCGACTTTTTCCAGCCCAATATCCTGGGCAATTCGGAGTGCAATCACGTTTTCCGATTGGGCAATCCCGGTATACATATCCAGGGCTCCCCCACCAGAGCGGCACCCTTCAAAAAACTGTCCATTCCAGGTCAGGGGAGCGCAGGCGTAGGTAGTGCCAGGAGAAACCCCCTGTTCGATCGCCGCCATATAGGTAAACACTTTAAAGGTGGAACCGGGTTGGCGATAGGCTTGGTTGGCACGGTTAAACTGACTTTTTTTGTAATCTGCACCGCCCACCAGGGCCACAATTTCCCCCGTCTTAGAGTCGATCGTGACCAGGGCCCCCTGGGAGAAACCAGCACTGGCTCCCACATTATTAACCGCATCTTGCAAGGAAGCCTCAGCAATGGATTGGGTGGAGAGATCAACCCCAGTCTCAACAATAAAATTCCCCTCCTCCGCCAGTTGCTCCCCCAACAATTGCCTCAATTCATCCAGCACATAGCTGTAGTAGTAAGGGGCGCGCATACTTTCCAGTTCTTCCCGCGCTTTAGGGTTAACCTCTATCCGCGATCGGCGTGCCCGCTGCGCCTCATCCTGGCTGACCATACCCATTTCCACCATCCGGTTCAGAACCCGATCCCGCAGCTCGATCGATTTCTGGTAATCCCGCACCGGATTGAAACTATTTGGACCGGGAAGAATCCCTGCCAGAGTGGCGGCCTCAGAAAGATTCAGATCCTTGGCTGACTTCCCGAAATAGAATTCAGCCGCGTCCTCAAATCCGTAGGTGCCGCTGCCCATGTAGACCCGGTTTAGATACATCAGCAGCAAAAAGTCCTTGCTGTAAACCGTTTCTAACTTGAGGGCAACCGCTGCCTCCCGCAGTTTTCGACCCGCCGAGTCAGCCGTTCCCACATAGTCCCGAAACAGGTTGCGGGCAAGCTGCTGGGTCAGAGTGCTCCCGCCTTCCTGAATTTTGCCACCCCGAACATTTGTCACCAGTGCTCGCAGGGTGCCGATCGGGTCAAC
Source organism: Kovacikia sp. (assembly GCA_049581985.1). GTDB lineage: Bacteria > Cyanobacteriota > Cyanobacteriia > Leptolyngbyales > Leptolyngbyaceae > Kovacikia. The sequence continues at coordinate 6,529 of JBAUTA010001240.1, read as the reverse complement.
ACCCAGATGCCAGTAGTAACGGCTATCTTCAGAGGCAATCACGGCTTTGGGCAAATAGGCAGAATAGTCCCGCAAGCTTTTAAACTCAGTATGGGTACGGTTCGTCACAGGATTCAGCGGCGTTTGCTCATCCCCTGCATAAACCACCACGGGCCCCTGCACTGAGTTGGGCAATGGTCGTACAGAAAACCTTTGCCACTCGATCAGCACACCCAAAACTGCCAGGGCGGTCACCCCACCCACGCCATACATGCCATAGCGGAATGCCTGCACATACCAGGGAGGCGGATCCACAAACTTAACGCGTACGGAAGCCGCCAACTCTGCTGGACCCAGCGTATAAACTGCACCGTGGCGCAGCACCTCTCTGCGGACCCGTCGTTTTCCCCGGTAGATGCCGTTTGTAGAATTTTCGTCTTTTAGGGTAAACGGTGCGTGGAACAAATAGCTAAGTTTTCCCTGAGGACGGCTATCCCGGTTAAGCGATAGATGCACCTGACTGACCACAGGATTACGCACCACAATGTCGCAGGATTGAGAACTGCGCCCGATTAGATAGCGATCGCCCAACAACGGATAAACATCTGCCTTGTCTTTATCGGCATCCTGAATCCACAGCTCTGGCACCCTGGCATTAGGTTTTAGCTTTAGTTGCGAGAAATTAATCTTCGCCTGGACAGTCTGAACTGCTTGGGTAATAGCACCCATCAATGTTTGAGACTTGCGGGGAGGCTGGGGTGAACTCATAGCGATGCTTCGGGGTGAACGAGAATCAGAGGATAAAGAAGCGTTATGGAGGTGAAGCAGATCAAGGATATTCTAACCTTTGACTTCTGAATACCCGACTCCCGGTCATCGATAAGCCAAAGACATTCTAACCCCTGACTCCCTAACTCCCTGCTTTCCTGATTTCTTGACTTTTAGTGATCTGAATCACCTCCTGGTAGAACCAGACTCACTTCCCCAAGCCCCATCCCATCACCGGAAGGATAGCTAATTATCACAAGCTCTTAGCGAACTCAGTCACCAAGAATGATCAAAGAAACTCTGATACTAAAACTATCGAGTTCCTGAATCGTCACGCCCATGTCCGCCCCCCACCAACTATTACCCGGTGCCATCTCAGAAATGTTTGCCCAAGTCAGCCATACTGGCGTCATCACATTGCCTGACCGCTATGGACTGATGGCAGCCATGTACGATGAATCCCTCAGCGAAGAAGAGCGATCGGCCATTGACCGTCTCCTGCGATTAGTCTGCCGTAAGCAGATAACGGTTCTCAACGAAGTGTCAACTGAAAAAGCACTTGAACAGGATAGAAGCTAGCCCAACAAAAATAAAGTTTTGCAAGGGGTGAAGGGGTGAACCCCCGCCTGGGGGCGAAGTCCCCACCCCCCTATTGCAAAATTTAGGGTTTGCAACACTATAGCCATCCTATTTGGATTGTGAGCAAGGATTCCACTGGAACCCTTGCTCACAAAGCCTCTCACACTCACAACTGATTTAGGACTATAGCAAAAAAGGATAGGGGCTGAAGGCTAAAAGAGAATCATCCCTGGTTTTTTAGCCTTTAGCCTTCAGCCTTTAGCCTTCCAGATCTAGAACCTTTGCCACGGTTTGGACATCCTTATCCCCTCGCCCAGAGCAATTGATGACAATCCGAGGAGTTCCTTCTAATTGGGCACAAAGAGTTTCTAAGTAGGCGATCGCGTGGGCCGTTTCCAGAGCCGGGATAATACCCTCTAGTCGAGAAATGCGTTGAAATGCTGCCAGGGCATCCTGATCGGTAACGCTGTAGTACTCGGCCCGTCCCAGATCTTTCAAATAGCTGTGTTCAGGGCCGACACCGGGATAGTCCAGTCCGGCACTAATGGAGTGGGCCTCAATTACCTGCCCGTCCTCATCTTGCAACAGATAACTCATGGCACCATGCAACACTCCCACCCGTCCCTGCGTCAGGGTGGCAGCATGCTTTTCGGTATCGACTCCCTCCCCTGCGGCTTCTACCCCAATCATCCGAACGGATGGTTCATCCACAAACTCATGGAAAAGACCGATCGCATTTGACCCACCGCCCACACACGCGAGCAGAATATCGGGGAGCCCGCCCCACTTCTCCTGACATTGAACCCGGGTTTCCTGCCCGATTACTGCCTGAAAGTCCCGTACCATCATCGGGTAGGGATGCGGTCCAGCAACGGAACCGAGAATGTAATGCGTCGTTTCCACATTCGTTACCCAGTCCCGGATTGCTTCTGAGGTCGCATCCTTGAGCGTGCCTGTCCCCGCTTCTACGGGATGCACCTCTGCGCCCATCAACCGCATCCGGAAAACGTTAAGCGCCTGTCGCTGCATGTCATGAATCCCCATATAAATGACACACTTCAGACCAAACCGGGCACACACCGTCGCTGTTGCAACACCATGCTGCCCCGCCCCCGTTTCCGCAATAATCCGCTGTTTGCCCATCCGCTTTGCCAGTAAGACCTGCGCCAGCGCATTGTTAATCTTGTGGGCACCCGTATGGTTGAGGTCTTCACGCTTCAGGTAAATCTGGGGACCACTGCCGTCAGGTCTGGCATAATGAGCGGTCAGTCGCTCCGCAAAGTACAGCGGACTGGGACGCCCCACGTAGTCTTTCAGCAATCCCTGAAACTCCTGCTGAAAATCCAGATCGCCTTTGTACTGGTAAAAGGCAGCTTCCAACTCTGCGAGGGCAGGCATGAGGGTTTCAGGCACATACTTACCACCAAATTTACCAAAGCGACCGAGGGCGTCGGGACGCTGCGTGGTTGAAGCGGAGGCTGAATCAGAAGCGGGATGAAAGGGAGTCGTAGTCACGAGCCTGGCCGGGATGAAGGACAGCCTTCATTATAAAGCTATGGGATTCATGCAGAGGGGAGGGCGGTAAAGGGATAATCCATCCCAGGATTCAGCAATCCTACTATCGATGAACTACCACAGGAGTACCAAGGGAAGCCCAGTTAAATAGCCATTTGGCATGATTAACAGCAACATTGACGCAGCCGTGGCTAACGGGCGTACCAAAGCGGTTGTGCCAGTAAGCACCATGAATCGCGTAGCCACCGGAATAGTACATGGTGTAGGGAACATTGGTTACATCATAATCATTCCCCTGCATCCGAGCTAAGCGGTGCTTGGACTCAATGGCGTAGACACCCATTCGGGTGGGAGTAGAGGTTTTCCCGGTAGAGACAATCACCGCATAAACTGGCTTTTTCCCTTCCCAGGCAATCAACCGCTGGGTTGAGAGATTAATCTCAATCCAGCGGTTTTCGGACTGTTGGAGGGATACGATCGCCTCTCTCCATCCGTCTGCGCCTTTAGAAACAGTTTTAACCATAACCTCCGACGGTTGAGACTGCGTCAAGGCAGGAGCCGTTTCTATCACTAGTCCTGTGCAGGTCAGGACAACACCAGTTAAAAGCATCCCGCTAAGCTGGAGCCTGGTAGGATCAGTATTCTTCATCTTTTTGCTCTGGGGTGAATTGCGTTGAGTCATGGGGAAACGTGGCTAGTGTTGCAAGCACTTAAGTTGCAAGCACTAAACTTTGCAACAGGGAGGGGTGGGGGCTTTGCCCCAAGCAGGGGTGAAACCCCTTCACTCCTTTCAAAATTTTATTTTTGTTGGATTAGCCGTTGCTACCAGGATTAGCCCCAATCTGGTGGTTTAGACAATTCGGCGGTCATCCCTGACCTCTGTCTTACTGGCTGGGGACGATCGCAGAAATCAGGTAGAGAACCCTGCTATTCATTGGTTTGATGCCTATAAAAGCACCCTACAGCAATCTGCGATTGGATTTCGTAAAAAGGATGCAATTTCACTGATTTGACGTATAAGAAGAGCGAGGTCAAAATTTGGGGGAGAATTTTAGAACGTGGTGAGTCGTGTATCCAAAGCGATCGTATTTCTGAGCCTGACAGTAATGTTAGGCGGGCTAGTCAGCTCCTGTTCATCTTCGTCACAACAGGTATCCTTGCCCCAAAAAAGTGAGTCTGGTAATCCAGGAGCCAGCGCGACAGCCAGTAAGGAGCCTACAGATGCTGCCACCTTTGTGCAACGAGGAATCACTCGTTCCACCTTGGGCCAATACCCAGCAGCTCTAGAGGATTTCAACCAGGCAATCAAACTTGATCCAAAACTTGCTCAGGCATACAACGGTCGGGGTCTGGTCTACAGCAGGCTGAAAAACTCAAAGCAGGCAACCCAGGATTTGGATCAGGCTATTAAGCTTGATCCAAACCTTGCCGAGGCCTATACCAACCGGGGAGCCACCCGAGCGGAACAGGGAGACTTACAGGGGGCGATCGAAGACTACAATCAGGCAATCAAAATCGCTCCCAACTCCGCCGATGCCTACGCCGGACGAGGTATTGCGCGGGCATCGCTGAGAGATTATAAGGCGGCGATCGCTGACCATGATCAGGCAATTCGGCTCAAGCCCGACGATGCCAAAAACTTCAGTAACCGGGGGCTGCTTTATGCTTTGACGGGGAACGATAAAAAAGCAATTACAGATTACACGGAAGCGATTCGTTTAGATGCCAACTCGGCAAATGCTTATAACAACCGAGGACTCGCTTACGCTAGATTGAAAAATAAGAAGCAGGCGATCGCAGACTTAAAGATGGCAGCCAGTCTTTATCAAAAGAAAGGAGACACGGCAAATCAAAAGAGCGCGCTGGATGAGGCAAAGAAAATCCAGTAGGGGATAAGGGTCAAGTATCAGGTATCAGAATTTAAAACTTAGAATTCCTCATTCGTAATTTTTTAAAATGGCTTCTTCCAACCAAAAATCCTCCAAAGACTTCAATAAAGATCGGGTGATCTATTCAGAATTTGGGAATAACGACAATTTGGATGCCATCAAGCGGGCAGTGCCAGATCTACCGCCAAATCAGCAAACTCTCAGGGTTGAAGCCTCCCGCAGGGGACGCAAGGGTAAAACTGTAACGCTCATCAGCGGCTTCCAGGCAAAGCCAGAGACCCTAGCAGAGTTGCTCAAAAAGCTGAAAACTCAGTGTGGCGCAGGTGGAACCGCGAAGGAGAAAGAGATCGAGATCCAGGGGGACCACAAACAGAAAATTGTCCAAATTCTGGTGCAGTTGGGATACAAGGCAAAGGCAAGTGGAGGATAGGTGGAAGTTACCCCAGGCTACCAAACTTGAATCCCTCAGAAAATTGCGGCCTCAGGAATGGGAATTAAATAATACCCATTTAATTGGAGAATACAGCAGATCAGACCCCTCCCAACCTTCCCTTGGCAAGGCTACGATGTATACCCATCTGGTGTTAAACCCAATCCCGGCGAGGGGAGGTGCCGTAGCCCTGCGAGGGGAGATGCCGTAGGTGGTGGAGTAGATGGGGGTAGGGCTTCGCCCTCAGCCATGGGAGTTCATCATTCGGCTCAGCGCTCAAGCCCAAAGATCCTACACTCCGTTTCCATCTGCCATGTCCACAAAAACGGGGATGCAATATGTCATCCCCGTTTGTCTATTTACTGAGAGTTTCGAGATTTATAGTTGAGGAGTATACTGCTCCTTCACAGGTATATCTGTATACTCAGCAACGATCCGTCGGAACTCCTCACCATCGATAGTTTCGCGCTCAATCAGTAGATCCACCAGGCGATCGATCACAGCCCGATTTTCCCGAATTAGACGACGGGCATCATCGTAGCAGTGTTCAACGATCGAATGAACCTGAGCATCAATCCGGGCCGCAATTTCCTCCGAGTATTCCGATCGCATCATCCAATCTCGGCCAAGAAATACTTCACCAGACTGGCTTTCGAGCGACAGCGGACCCAAATCGGACATCCCAAAGCGGGTCACCATCTGCCGTGCCATGCCGCTCACCTGCTGCAGGTCGTTACCAGCTCCCGTCGTCACCTCTGCATCACCAAAGATGACATCTTCTGCCGCACGACCACCCAGCGCACCAGTGATCCGCGCCAGAATTTGAGCCCTGGAAATTAAGCTTTGCTCATCGCTGGGAGTAAACCAGGTTAGCCCCCGGGCCTGACCACGCGGCACCAGGGTCACTTTCTGGACTGGGTCATGGGCCTTCACCAGCGTACCGATGATGGCATGACCAATTTCGTGGTAAGCAATCAGACGCTTGCTCTTACTGTCCACTAAAGGTGTACCTTCCATGCCAGCAACGACCCGGTCTACCGCATCATCAATTTCCAGCATGGTAATGGCTTCCTTGCGCCGACGGGCAGTTAAAATCGCCGCCTCATTTAGCAGGTTCGCCAGATCCGCACCAGTAAATCCGGGAGTGCGACGGGCGATCGCATCCAGAGAAACTTCCGTTGCTAGTTTTTTATTGCGAGCATGAACCTGGAGAACCTCCAAACGACCCCGGATATCAGGCGGGTCAACGGTTACCTGACGATCAAAGCGACCGGGACGCAAGAGCGCAGAATCCAACACATCCGGGCGGTTCGTCGCCGCAATGATGATGATACCCGTGTTACCCTCAAACCCATCCATCTCGGTCAGC
>JBAUTA010001239.1:0-3319 GCA_049581985.1 Kovacikia sp. | reverse complement strand
GAAACTCAAGGTAAAAAGCTAGTCTTCAGTGGCTATGCCCAGGTCGATCGCTTCCCTGGCAGTGGCTAAGTAGCCAGGGAGGCTAAACTCTAGGGGTGGCTTAAAGATGAATGGCTAAAGATGAATGGCACTGACTGAAGCAACTTGGGATCCCTAGATTCTTCGAGAATTCGGGGATCTTGGTTCTAGATGGTTGCCTGATTGATTAACAAAGCTGCTTGGCAAGATCCCTGTCGCCCCCTAGAAGAAAGTTAGGGAGCGACAGTGCATAACATCTCGTGTTAAGTTCAATCCTCTGCCGGGGGAACTCCCTTCTGCCAAGGCATTTTGTGAAAACTGGTATTAGTAGGTTAATTCGGCCAGCCAGGAAATAACAATTCCCAAAATAGAGCCAGCAATGACCTGTACAGGGGTGTGCCCCAGCAGTTCCTTAAGGCGGGCTTCATTAAATTGGCTGTCTTCCTGGAAAAATTCGTCGATGATCTGATTGAGAATACGGGCTTGTTTTCCGGCTGCTTGACGAACCCCAGCAGCGTCATACATGACGATGATGGCAAAAGTGAATGCGATCGCAAAGGTAGGACTAGACCAACCCAGGGTTTGCCCGGCTCCAGCTGCGAGGGCGGTTACCAATGCCGAATGAGCGCTGGGCATCCCACCTGTTTCCACGAGCACGCGCATATTGACTTTCCGATTTTTGGCTAAGTCAAACACCAGCTTCAAGGCTTGGGCAGTCACGCACGCCACAAGGGCAACCAGCAACACCCGGTTGTTGATGATGTCGCCAAAATCCTGCATCTTGTTTGGGGGGTAAAGGGTGTAGAGAAAGGATAAAGGATAAAAGATGGGGGATAAAAACGTTTTTTGTCTTTATCCTTTATCCTTTTGGGCCTAGTGGCTTCTAGCGGTAATAAAATCGGCGATCGCCATGAGTGGTTGGGCGGCTTCTCCAAAGTCTGCCAGTTCTAATTTCGCGTTGCCAATTAGCAACTGAGCTTGACGTCTGGATTCTTCTAATCCCCAAATGCTTGGATAGGTTGCCTTCTTTGCCTGGAGGTCCTTTCCAGCAGTTTTACCCAACTCTTCCTGGGTCGCAGTGATATCTAAAATATCATCCACAATCTGAAACGCTAGTCCAATATTTTTAGCGTAGCGGGAGAGGCGTTGTACATCGCACTCAGGTGCTCCCGCTAGAATTGCCCCTGAAATCACGGAGGCTTCCAGGAGGGCGGCTGTTTTATGGTTGTGAATAAAATTCAGCGTTTCCAGGGAAATATCGGATTTCCCTTCCGACTCCAGGTCAACCACCTGTCCGCCGACCAGCCCAGCCGCACCGACTGCCCGACCTAGAATTGCCACGATGCGCAGCAGCCGATCGTTGGCGACATTCTTCGTTTCCACCGCAACATGTTCAAAAGCGTAAGCTAGCAACCCATCACCCGCCAGGATCGCGATATCCTCCCCAAAAACTTTATGATTGGTCAACTTACCCCGGCGGTAGTCGTCGTTATCCATGGCTGGCAGATCGTCGTGAATCAGCGACATGGTATGAATCATCTCTAATGCACAGGCGGTTGGCATCGCCATTTCTATGGTGCCCCCTGCCAAATCACTCGTTGCCAGGCATAGGATCGGACGCAGGCGTTTACCTCCTGCCATCAACGAGTATCGCATCGCTTCATAAATCTTCTCAGGATAGATGACCTGGAGCGATCGGTCTAACGCGGCTTCTACTAGCGTCTGTCGTTCTGCCAGATAAGCTAGTAAATCAAAACGGGATTCCTGTTGGGACGCTTGCACTTCGTCCGTAAATACCATTCCTCTATCCCTCCCAGTTATCATTCCGTTACACTTTCATCACGCCAATTTGCTGCTCCTCATCATTTTACGGAGCTTTATGCACCCCTGCGACATTGATTAGGAATCAGTGGGGGATAAGAGGCTGGAAAAGGCAGAGGGCAAAAGGTAGAAATTGGGTGAAAGGAAAGGATGGGGGATGCGGTCAACTTTATAGATTGGAATTTTTAGAGTCAAGATTGGGGAGGGCTTTTTCCCTGCCAGCTCTGCACCGTGTTATGCAGCAGCATCGCAACGGTCATGGGTCCAACCCCACCGGGGACAGGAGTGAGAAAGGATGCGACTTGCTGAACCGAGTCAGAGTCCACATCTCCTACCAGACGTGATTTGCCTTCATAATCGATGAGTCGGTTCATGCCAACATCAACGACGATCGCCCCTGGCTTGACCATCTCAGCAGTGATCAAATAGGGGCGTCCAACGGCTGCAATCAGGATGTCGGCTGTGCGAACGATCGAACCCAAATCAGGGGTTCTGGAGTGGGCAATGGACACCGTCGCATCTGCTTCCAATAACATCAACGCCATGGGTTTCCCAACCAAAATGCTGCGCCCAACGACCACGGCTTGTTTGCCTTTCAGGTCAATATTGTACTCATGCAACAGGCGCATGACCCCCGCAGGGGTGCAACTGCGTAAACCGGATTCTCCCCGTACCAGTCGTCCCATATTAACGGGGTGAAGTCCATCGGCGTCTTTGTCTGGGTGAATTTGGTTCAGCAGAGAAACTGCATCCAGGTGCTCAGGCAGGGGCAATTGAACGAGAATGCCATCTACGCGCCTATCCTGATTGAGCGAATCGATTACCTGCTCCAATTCTTTTTGAGTTGTTGAGCTAGGAAAATGCTTACCAAAAGAGGCGATCCCAACATTGGTGCAAGCCCGCTCTTTGTTTCTTACATAGGCCGCGCTGGCAGGATTATCTCCCACCATCAGCACCGCAAGACCGGGGGGATGATCCTGTTGGGGTTGCAAAGCCTGAACCTGTTGTTTTAGCTCTACTTGAATCTTTTGAGCTAAAGCCTTTCCATCGAGCAGTTGAGCAGTTGAAGCCATGGGAAAAAATTGGGCGATCGTTGTTTGAATATTAGATGAATAGCAGAGTCTATAGGGATTGGACTTTAGACTAAAGATTGTAGAATTAATCGAACTCTAGATTAATCGAACTCTAGATTCCCTGCTGTCTCGAGTCTTCAGTCCAAAGTCTAAAGTCTACATTGGTGCTTGTGCAATGCAGTCAGCCCATCGTTGGAGTCCATTATTTGCGGTTTTTGTTTTGGGGGGGGTAATCGGCTGTAGCCAGTTGGGCCAGCCCACGGTGGAAGGCTTAAAAGCTGTTCAAGCTGCTGCCACAGTTGACAATATTCAGGTAATCCAGCGGCAAACCAACTACGGCTCAACCGTCTATCTCAAAGGTAAAGTTGGGAAGCATGCTCCACTTTTAGCTGGAACCGCCTATGAAC
>JBAUTA010001238.1:0-1720 GCA_049581985.1 Kovacikia sp. | reverse complement strand
GCCGCGCTGAGCGCGGCTCTCAAAAACAACTTATGGGATACGCAATTGAAAATTGCTGTAATTGTCATACCAATTTAAAAAATGAAGGTTGCAAATAGGGGTAGGGGGGCTTCGCCCCCAGCCAGGGGTGGAACCCCTGCACCCCGTCCCCAATCTGCCCTGTTCGCGATTTAAATTGGCATCAGAAGGGGGTTGGGGGCTGCGCTCCCAGGCAAGGGGTTCCATCCCCTCCCCTGCCAGTGGTCTCTTCAGTTTAATGACGCCTAGTCCCTTACCCAAATAAGGTGCAGTAATCCCAATTTAATTGGAGAATGCGGCAGATCAGATACCTCCTAATCTAGCCTCATACATGCTGTGATCTTATTTTCCAGTAGGGAATTCTATAAAGAGTGTTTATCCTCTAAGGGCATTTTCATGCAAAAGCATTTCTGGAAGAATCTGATGTTGTCTGTGGCTGCAGTCTCAACCCTGGGTGTGGCAGCACAAGCGGTTCAGGCAGGCACAGAATTACCCATGTCAATTTCAATGGGTGAAGGGATGTTTAGCCTTGTTGCTCCAGACTTTAACACGACCCATTCGGCCTACGGTGGCAGACTACGAGTGTATGACGTTCATATTGCCAAAATGTTTGAAGTCACCTACTCCATGTGCCAATCGAGAGACATTGGCGGTGGTACAAGTTGGGCCTATTCAGCCGGAGATGGTTCCATCGACATGGGAACCTTCAATATTAGCTGTAATCTGGCGAACGACATTGCCCTTGCCTATGGCTTAGGCAAACCGGAGCGGACTGTTATCCAACGTTCTACCGAAGGCTATGGCACCCGAACAGAAGTCCGAAGTGTGCCAATTCTGGATATTACGGGAGGCAAAATTGGGAAGTGGATGGGGTTTACCCAGAGATTTAAGCCGGCTCGCTAGTCATCTGCCAAGCGGATTTTGGGCAGTGAGCATTGCTCAAAATCTGCTTACACTGGTTCTTCTAGATTTTAGGAAGCCAGCAAAGTTCTTTGGGTATCCACCTGAATCTTGACAATCACTATGAAATCTTTGACGTTAGCTGGGGCGATCGCGATCGCACTCATTGCTCTATCTGCGGTGTCCGCTTCTGCCCATGACTTGTTTGGAGAAACTGGGAAACGATGGGAACTGGGCTTTGATTTAGAACAAAAGGGCGACTTTGACTCTGCCATCATTCAATACAAACAAGCTTTGCAAGCAGTTGAGAAGCTTAACGATCCGCACCTGCGAGCCTGTGCTCTAACAGGTACAGTCGCTCGTCTTGAAGGTGCCAGGGCAGGAAAACTGTACATCAAGACCTACGGAAAAGCTTCCGATTCCTTGAGTGCTGCTCTAGAAGAGTCCCGTAACCGTTTTAGACAGGCTATGGATAAGTTAGACGCTGAACACCCAGAACTTGCGAATAGCTGTCCCTGATTGCGCCAGCACTGTTCCTGAAAATTTAGTTGGAAGGACAAACTAAATTTCCAGAAGAAAATAAACTCAATCCACTGCCCTGGGGGTTAGAGTGATCCCAAAATACACCTGATCCATCCTAGGGGCTTAGCATTTGGGTAAAGTTCCAATAGCTCTGATCCCAGCCAGGGCTTTCCCTACCTCAATAATTTTTTTAAGAAAGAATATAGAATCAGCGGGCGATGATGGGAGGATGGGTATTTCCCATCCTCCCATCTTTCCTTCTAGTACTACTCCCTACTCC
>JBAUTA010001237.1:0-1818 GCA_049581985.1 Kovacikia sp. | reverse complement strand
CCTTGACTCAATGCCCTACACTGTGCCTATTTTAGCCCAATCCTCCTACAAATCCAAAAACTAGAAAGCCTGTTCTACATAAATCACTGGAGAACCAGAAATGATGTTGGTGTCTGGTTACGCTGGAGTAGGCAAATCGGCGTTAGTACAAGAACTCTACAAACCTATTACAGCAAAACGTGGCTATTTTATCTCCGGGAAATTTGATCAATTTCAGCGTGATATTCCCTACCGCGCAATCGCCCAGGCTCTACAAAAATTGGTGCAGCAATTGCTTAGTGAGCCAGAAGAACAATTGCAACAGTGGCGATCTCGTCTACTCGCAGTCTTGGGCAACAACGGACAACTGATCATTGATCTGATTCCCGAAGTAGAACTGATTATCGGCAAGCAATTGCCCGCCCCCGAAGTGGGAGGCATAGAAGCTCAAAATCGCTTTAATCGAATCTTTCAACAATTTATTCGGGTGTTTTGTTCACAAGAACATCCACTTGTGATTTTTTTAGATGATTTGCAATGGATTGATTCTGCCACACTCAAGTTAATTGAGTTGATATTGCTAGATGAGCAAGCTCAATCACTCTTTTTGATTGGAGCCTATCGCGATAATGAAGTGTCTCCAACCCATCCATTATCAATCCTGTTAGAGCGATTGCGAAAACAAGGAGCAGTGCTGCAAGAAATCCTTCTGACACCCTTAACGCTGGAACCGTTGAGTCAGTTGATTGCCGAAACGTTCTATCGGAATACAGACACCGTTCGTTCACTGGCTGAGTTGGTGCTGCGAAAGACTGAAGGCAATCCATTCTTTGTTAACGAATTTTTGCGCATGCTGCATAGCGAGAATTTGTTGACCTTTGCTGCTGAGCAGCGGAGCTGGCAGTGGAATATGGCTCAGATTGAAGCTCAAACAATTACTGATAATGTGGTGGAGTTGCTGCTGAGCAAACTGAAGAAACTACCGGAGGCAACACAGCAACTTCTGCAACTAGCCGCTTGCATTGGAGCTGAATTTGATTTGGAAACGTTGGCGATCGTTTGTGAGCAGTCTCCTCAAGCAATTTCTTTGAATTTGCTGGCAGCGATTCAAGCTGAATTAATTCAGCCTCTTTCTGAATTAGATGAGAACTTGTTAATTCAAGAGTATAAGTTCTTGCACGATCGCGTACAGCAAGCAGCATACGCTTTAATCGATGAGTCGCACAAACAGGTGATCCATCTTGAAATTGGTCGCAATTTACTTCAAAAAACTTTGTCAGAGAGACTACCAGAGCGGTTGTTTGAAATTATAGATCATCTCAATCATGGAATTGAGCTTGTCACCGATCAAGATGAACGCAATGAAATTGCCAGATTGAATTCAGTAGCAGGTCAGAAAGCAAAAGGAGCGATCGCCTATAGCATGGCTCAAAACTATTTAGCCACAGGCAGAGCATGGTTAAGAGCGTCTAGCTGGCAAACAAACTATGACCTAACCTTGGATTTATATGCAGAAACAGCAGAAGTCGCGTACCTGTGTGGCGAGTTTGAACAGGTGGAATACTGGGCAGAGATCGTTCTGCAACATGTTAAAACAGTTCTTGATAGCATAACAGTTTACAGAGTCAAAATTCAGGCTAACATCGCGCAGAACCAACCTCTGCAAGCAGTCGATACAGGATTGCAGATTTTACAACAATTAGGAATCAGTTTCCCTAAACAGTCAAGCCACCTGGATATTCGTACTGAATTAGATATAATCACATCCCTCTTGGATGAGAAAACAATTGAGGATTTGAGCCGTTTGCCCAGAATGACTGAGCCAGACAAGTTAGCAGC
>JBAUTA010001236.1:0-4236 GCA_049581985.1 Kovacikia sp. | reverse complement strand
GCGATACTGCGTTTCTGCCAGGTCATCTTTATCTGTGACTGCATCGGTTAGTGCCGATTCAAGGGTAGAGTCTGTCTCTAAATATTCCACGACCAACTCCTCAGGATTGCGAATTAAATAACCTCGATAACTTTAATCGTAAGGGCTTGCCTTCGGCAGGTCTAATTTCGGTCATCGCTAAGGTTTTTGCCCCCCTGCTACTTGGATCGCTATAGCTGCGCATCCCTTACATGAAGTAGATTAACAAATTGAGTCCGGGAATCGTGCGGGAAAGGGTCCATAGCAACAGGGCGATATAGAGAATGCCGATCGCCCATTGATACCAAACCAGGACTGTGATTAAACCGGGGACGTGTTCATCCCGCAGGCGGATATCATTGAAGCCAAACTTGAGCAAGTTGTTGAAGCTAAAGTCGAAGTAGTTGAGCCAGTTCCATCTCCGATCCCAAAGAATATACAGGTAGCGTTCCCGGAACATCTCGTAGCGGGGAATGATGGGCAACCGTCCGATAAGGATGCGGAGTTGGCGCAGGGTCCCTTCTTCCATAAAGTAGCTAACGTCCATCAGCGGGTGATAGCGTCCTTCCTGATAGAGGCGGATCAGCAGGATAGTCGGGATAGGAATTGCGATCGCGGCGATGCTTGCCAGCGTAAACCAGGGGTGATCGCCGTTACGGAAGATTGCAATCAATCCCCAGGAAGACAACAGACTGAACCCTCCCAATACCCAAAGCGTTTCTGAGGGAGTCGGTAGTATGGGTTTGGGGGTGATGCGCCGCCATCGGTCTATTAACCAGAAGAGGATGCCAAAATGGGCGATCGTCACCAGACCCACACCAAATACCAGCCAGAAATTAGACCCGTTTCGACTTAACAAGAGCAGCAGACTTAACCCGACACAGGCCCCTCCGACGGAAACGCGATTCACAAAATCGATCGCAGGCGGGAGGATTTCCCTGGCCACAATACGATCGCGCACATTGATGTAAGTGGCAATATCTACATTTGCCAAACTCAGCAGCTCGGTTAGATTACGAAAGGGTTGTTGCCCACGACGTTGGGCGATCGTCATTGCCTGGGATACGGAAAAGCCAAGATTCTTTAATTGGGCAATGGGGGCGGTGTTGATATTGACCCCAAATAGCTGCTGACGCAACTCTCGCAGTCTTAGCTTTTGGCGCGTGTAATCAATCTGGTTGGCATCGGGGATTTGTTCCTGTCGGCGAAAATTTCGTACCAATTCCCGCAGTAGATTCTCATTACCCTGTAGGCTTGGCACCGTGATGACCCGCCCAATTTGACCGGGATCGCCAATAATCTTGGCCTGGTCAGAGTCGAACTTTAGCCCTGGGACATTTAAGTAGGCACCCCTGGCAAATCCCGCGTCGCTAAAATCCGCCTGTTCCAGAATGGAAGTGCCCCGCAAGTTTACAGGTTTGTTGAACTGAACCTCTCGAAACAGGGCGGCTTTGTCGAACACCGCGTCAGGCAGAAACAGCGCCTTACTGAAAGTTCCCTTATTAAAGACTGCATCCGCCTGCCAGTGTGCCTGGGCAAAGTCGGCATTGCCCTGCCATTGGATGCGAGTGAAATTGGTTGGCTGTTGAAACAGAGCCTGGTTAAAGTTTGCCGTTGCTTGAAATTCCGTATTTTGAAAGTTGACACCCTGGAACTGTACCTGGTTGAATTCTGCCCGACCAAAAAAAATGCTGCTGCGGAAGCGGGCATCGCGCCCAAATAGCGCTCCGGCAAAGCTCGTAGTCTGGCTGAAGCGGGTCTGAGCACAGTCGATTCCTTGCAGGAATTGGGCCCCCGGTGCTTCAACTCGATTCAGGAAAAAGGTGTTGGTGAAGTCTGCCAATCCCAGAAAGCGGGTCTGGGTTAGCTTCAGCGAACCCCGAAAAACGGTAATTTGGAGGGGAGCGTCTTCAGTTCCCAGCTTGGGAATGGTTAACAGCGATTGGGAGAGGGTGCTGAGACGAGAGAGGCGACGCCGATCGCGCTGCAATTGCTCTTTCTCGGCAGGGGTGAAAATAGGCGAAAGCGCCTCTCCAAATAAGGGAGCCCGTAAGCCTAACTGGCTGATCTTAAGCTCTCCCTGAATCAGAGAGTAGCTCAAATCCAGCCCGACGGGTGTTCCCGGACGCTGCAACTGATTTCTTACCAGGTCATAAAATCTGTCTCGAAATTCTGCATTTTCCGGTCGCAGATCGATACTAAGACGCTGGAGATCCAGGATTAGTAGTCCTTCGCTCTGTCCAGGAGACTTCAGCCGTTGTTGCAGGACTTCTAAGGTCAGAGGGACAAGTTCGGGTTGGGCGATCGCCGCCTGGGCGACCTGTGGCAATGAGGTTAATGTAACAACCGTCCATACAACCAGCAGAAGCAAATAATTGAAAAGATTCCGTAGCACCGCGACTGTCCTGGAATTCGCTGATACCAGAATACCGCCTTCTGCCTTCTGCACCCTGTCTTCTGTCTTCCCCTGAGGTTTCTCGTAAGGGGGGCAACCGGCCCGTCATAATTCCCATGCGAGGGAAATTGATGCCAATTTAAACCAATGCTTGTTGCCATCTACCCCACCGCCTGCAGCACCTCTCCTTGTTCAAGCTAGGGTGTAAGTAGCTGGGCGCAATTAAATATAAAGATGAGTTTGGTGGTGGAGGGGGTGAAACCCCCTGTCTGGGGGCGCAGCCCCCACTCCCCCTTCTTACAATTAATTAGAGCTACCTACTTATACACAAGTTTAGGTTAAGGCAACAGATTGGGCTTCCGACCCTTGGGGGTTGGCCCCTAAACCCCCATTGGGGGACGCAATCGTCCCCAAACCCCCCTCCAAAAGAAATCCCGGCTTGCGTTTCGAGGCTGGGGCCGTGATCATGACCTGGCTTTCACACCCGATTCAACCCTGGGGTGTATTAGGCTAAACTTCTTTCCCTGGATTCTCGTTATCCCAATTTAAAAATGAAAGTTGCAGATGGGGGGTGGGGGGGGCTTTGCCTTCACATCCCCCATCTGCCCTGCTCGCTTAAGTAGTCTCATTCCTAAGCCTGTCTATAAAAGAGAGTTTTTTTACAAAACGAATTCCGGATACATCCAGAGATCCAGCCAGCCTAAACAGCAATGTTTCAATAAGGCGGATCAGCAGGACCGTCATAACCACACATACCCATCCGAGGAGAATTGACCAACCTTAAGGGGTCGCCGTAATTCTTATGGGGGTGGTTCTGCGTGTGCTCGTCGCACAGCGTCCCTTCTGTCTGGTCTTCATACATGCATTCCATACATAGATGGGTGGCAGGTTTGCCACATTGGATGCAGGCGTAATCTGGCATATTATTTCGTGCCATCAACGAGATTGGTTTGCTTGTCAGGGGTTTGCCCTCCCGTATTTCAACCGGCTTGACGATCGTTTCTGAAGACGTCCCAAAATCATAGATATGGGTGAGTTCGTTGCCGTTGTGAAACACATCGCTGATTTTCCGGCGCATTCCAACTTCGCGGGCAAATCCACCTCCCAGGGAAAACTGGCTCATGTGTCCACAACACTCCAGCCAGATTGCCCGGAGATAGTTGTCGAGATCCTGCAAAGTTTTGGTACCGCGCATCTCCAGGTCGAGCCAGAATTCCGGTCGGTAGGCATCCTGAATTCGCAGGTGATAGAGCGGTTCGCTGTTACCTTTCTTACTCTCGGCAGTGGCGATCTCCTCCTGACGCTGGGGGCAGGTTACCAGGTGTTTGGTCATCCCCGCCTTGGAAAGCTCTTTACCACAATAGCTACAGGTTCCTTTTGATTGCTTACGAGCCACGATCGTGCTCCTCTTCGAATTTTAGATTTCAGATTGTAGATTGTAAATTTTGAATTGCGTACCTATAGAAAACGCGCTTTCAGGCTACCTCGCACCTGCCAACTTACCACTTACTTTGCCTCCATCCAATTCTCACCGGCGCGAATTTCGACCAGAAGTGGAACGGTTAATGTTACCGCCGATTCCATAGTGGATTTAATATCGGATTGCAGCGTGTCCCATTCCTGTGGCGGCATTTCAAACACCAGTTCATCATGAACTTGCAACAGCAGGCGCGCCTGTCGATCTTTAATCAATTCGTGCACCTGATCCATCGCTACTTTAATAATGTCTGCACTGGAACCCTGAATCGGAGCATTGGCAGCCGCCCGCAGCGATTGGGCATCGTACTGGTCGCGCACTTTGACTTTACTTAAATCGATCGCAT
>JBAUTA010001235.1:0-2962 GCA_049581985.1 Kovacikia sp. | reverse complement strand
CCTTGACTCAATGCCCTACACTGTGCCTATTTTAGCCCAATCCTCCTACAAATCCAAAAACTAGAAAGCCTGTTCTACATAAATCACTGGAGAACCAGACTCATCTTTTATTTAATTGCGCCCAGCTACTTAGTGAAATATAAGATGTTATCTCGCAACAAACTTTGGACTATTTACTGGCTATTAGACAGAAAATACTGACAAGAAAGGCGATCGCGCCTCCCAGGAATCCAGTGATAGGAGCGATAGAACCCGATTGCTCTAGCAGAGATACGAGAGCGGTCGCAGCACCCATTCCACCAAAATACAAGCCAGTTCCTAGCCCTGCCCATGCCGGAGGAACCATCGCCAAAGCAAACGGAATTTGCGTGATAAAGAGCAAACCAAAGGCAACGCCGAAGACAAGAATTAGCCCAATCGCCATCATGCTATTGTGGACGAACAGACTCAATCCCATGAAGCCTGCGATCGCACCCAGGCTTTTGAACATGGCTCCTTTCACCCCAATGGCAACCGTTAACCGCTCGAACGGCGGAGCAGTCAGAGCAGACACCAGCAAGATGCCTGATGCAATGTACTCAGCGCTAACACTGGGTAACTGAAGATGCAACATGGCTGGAAAGGCACGTAACAACAAATTCACTTCTAACCCCGCACCCAATCCCACACCAAAAATCAGACCTGAACGCAGAATAGTCGGCGCAGGTCGGGCATTTTCTGTGATTGGACTCAAGCTGTATTGGGGTTTGGTAGACCATAACAACAACGCGCCAACCACCAACGTGAGTGCACCCAGCATGAATGTGAGCGAGGCTCCCAACTGCTGAATCAGGATGCTGATTAATGGTCCGATTGCCCCTACCAATCCGAACACAAACACCAAAATTGTGTTGGCTTTGGGTAGTTCGGCTGAAGGCGCAAGCTGTATCAACAGGGCGATCGCGGGACCTCGAAACACAATCATCGCCATTACCCAGATCGTCATCAATACAGGAACCAACCAGCGCAGAGGGATCGGGAGTTCCCTCTGGATTAACAGCGAAACCGCGACAAAGATCAATCCTGCTAGTGTGACTCCAGCCGTAATCATGGGTAAACGACTACCCACTCGTCGCATCACCCGGTCAGAAATTCCCCCGACATACGGTTCTACTAACGCTCCCAGCAACCCTTGCAGCACTCCTAAACTACTAGCAACGCCAATAAATCCCAATTTTTCTAAAATCCTGGGTTGATAGAAGCCATAGGCCATCCAGCTAAAGATGATGGCAGCCAGCAACGCTGCCAAGCCCCAGACTTGCCGCCACAGAATTGAGGATTGAGGGGTATGAGACTGCATAGACGATGCCTCAAAGTGGAGACTGTTTAGAAATCAGGTTAAGAAACTCTTCGCGCACCCAGATTCGCCTCAAACCTGGGTGCAAATTCAAATCAAACTAGACTTTGAGTACCCAAGCATCACGGGTTTGGGCGCTGACAAAGGATGCTGGAACCACAGGAATTTTCACGCCCAGCGCATTAAAGGCAGCTCGAATCGCGGTGGCATGAGCAGATTCAGTCGAGCCGATGCTGGCACCTGCGGTAATCAAAGCAGGCGTTCTGAGTTTGGCAATTTCAGTGGTGTAAGCGATCGCGGCATCGGTTTCCAATGCCAGTGCCAGTTTTGCAATATTTACATCGCTATCAATGTTGCCCTCACCTTTTTTGATATAGGACGAGACATCATAGCTAGATTCTGCCTTCACTGGAGAGCCTCCCAGACTTTGCACTGCGGATGCCAACAAATCTCGATGCTTTTTATGGTCCGCCTGGTTCGCTAACGCGATCGCCAGCACGGCTTTGCCAACGTCGGTGTTAGTCAGCTTCCCAGCGGCAAAGCTATATGCCCAGATTGCTTGATGCTCGTAGTAGAGCGCGTTGTTGAGAATCTTCGCATCATTCTTCTTGTCGGCATCGGAAGCAGCATCAGCTCGGTTAGCAAGCAATGGAATACTAAAGGCGCTGGCAACTCCTCCTACCACACCCGCCATTGCACCAGTCGCTAACACTTCGCGACGCGAAACACCTTTAGAGCGCCGAGAAGAAGACCGGGCTAAACCATAGTTATTGTCGTTCATGAATGAGTGTCTCCTGCACATGGGATGGATTAGTTAATACGTACATTACTTCCTGTATCGATTTTCCAATCGATACAGGGTGAGGGGTGGCAATGTCTTGAGGGCTTCACCAACTCCATCCATTCCTGTTTCAAAACTGAATACGCAGACTTTCTTGCTTTGGATTCCTGAATTCAAACAAATTAGTGTTAATCACAGGAATGACTCATCAGACAGTCTATGCAGCCGCGTTTGAAGCTCGGTTGAATAGCGCAGAGTGGGTGCAGCAGCAAATCTCTTTGACAAACCTAGTAATCCGTCAGGATAGACTTGAGGGGTAACTCAAATCTACAAAATCCATTTCCTGGGTGTTTTGCAGGGCTTTTAACCCTGCAAAGCAGTCTTGACAGACTTACTAGTACAGCAATCACTTAATTTTGCAACATGAAGGCTTTGGAATGGTTGGGTTTCTCCATCGCTCTACCCAACCTACGTTGCAGAACTTTTAAGTTGCTCTACTAATAGGACGGCTGTAGGGAATATAGCACAGGTCAGTCTAATTTTCAGTTCAGGCGGAAAATTTCTTCGATAACCCTAAGCGAATGAGGGAGCATAGGTTAGCGACACCAGTGTTCTGTCAAGAATTTCTTGATGGGTTGAAACCCCTCAAAAAACACACCCACAAGCTTCCCAGATTTAGTGTACCCGTCAACATTTGGTTGACAGATTACTAGTACAAGAAGGCGCAAATTAAGCTACCCTTACTATATCCCTTTCAAAGAGCCAAACCTTGCCTAAATCTGCCCCGAAGCCGCTTCAACTAGAAGCGCATGAGCGTCAAGAACTGCAACAACTGGTCAACCGCC
>JBAUTA010001234.1:0-4046 GCA_049581985.1 Kovacikia sp. | reverse complement strand
GGGTAGAATGAGCTAGAACGTATTGTTTTAGCTATTCCCAAAAACGCCAATAAAATCTCAGGGGTGAAATAATCTAAATCCATCCCGACTTTCCCTATAGCAGCCCTAAATCATTTGTGAGAATGAGAGGCTTTGTGAGCAAGGATTCTGCGAGAATCCTTGCTCACAATCCAAATAGGATCGCTATAGTTAAATTACGCCTACCTAACCAGATGGAGGTGTCGCCCCTGCTGGTGAATCTCTGCTTTTTTAAATTTGGTATTATTTGATCCGTGATCCTTAGACTTTTTCAGTTAACCAGATGGTTACCCATCCAGCTCAGCATCAACATTCATAAGCTCCAAATTTAAAAAGAACGAAAATAGGTAGGCTGAAAGTTGCTCATTCTTTAACGTTGGCTGGTTTCTGCTGCTGCCCTTAATTTGATAATGCTGAAGGATGGGTCAGTGGCAACCCGACTAAGCTCTTCTGACTGCAACATTTCTTTCCACAAAGCTGCAATCTGCTTATTTTCTGGTTGTAATTGCCGGAGTTGCATCAAAGCTGCGATCGCTGTCCGGCAAAGGCAGCCTGGGGCATTGTATTGAGCAAAAAACTCAAACTGGTGGTTATTCTAAGTAAGGCGAGGATCGATCGTGATCTGAATAAACACATATTTTTATTCCTGTCAAGTAGCTTGTTTTCAGTCTGAAGGGGCAATAGTACTAAGTTTTCAGGAGTATTGACAAAATGAGTATTCCTTAGATAAATTTTATATTCTGATTATTGCTTGTACCTGCAAGGCAAGGATCCGAAATAACACTGGACTTAATTTCACCACTTAATTTGTGGCTCAGCTCTGGCTAGCAGCAGAAACTTAATTGGAACCTATACTTCCTGACGCCCGACAGAAACTGTAATTGCGCTCAACCCAAGTATGGTGGATGATTGCAAGGGAGACTGATTGGTAAGGTTGCTTCTATTTGATGTTGTTGCCAGTAGACATTTTTATTTGTTCTAATTAGGCAAACCAAGAATCATCTTCATCAGAAAAACATCGGAACCAGGTATTTACTTATGCTTGGCTAGTTATCCGCTGGTTTAGTCAGCAGATTGAGTGATCTAAATGGGAACTTTAATACTCAGCAGGGAATTCTACTAGAAGAGCTAATAAATTTCTATTATCCAGGGAAAATTGTCTAATACTAATTTAAAAAGCAACTACGACAGATGGGAGCGGCGTGCAGGGCTTCAGCGTGAGCGCAGTCGAACCGCGCTCACGCTGAAGCCGAACGTTGGAACCTCTACCTAGGGGCGAAGGCTCCACCCTCCATCTGTAACCCTGATTCTTAAATTGGTGTAAATATTAGCCTGGCAATGTTTGATGCTGTTTCCCGAATGCCCTCATCCCCCACTTCTTCTCCCATAAATGGAGAAGGGGAGCCGGATCGGAAGTCCCTCTCCCAAAATGGGGAAGGCTTTAGGGTGAGGGCAAATGCAAACACAATAGTTGCCCGGTTAATTAAGATAATTCCCCTTCGACACTGATCTCAAGGAGGGTGAATATCACTGTGCTTAAGAGTTTAATCCAGCAGGTCCAAGCTATCGTTGTTAGTTTTAGGAACAACGACAGCATGATTGGGAGCAAATTCGTTATTTCCAATGACCTATGGCGGGGTGGACGTTCTGTCCTGATTTCTAGCACGATCGTTGTCGGGTTGCTTTTAGGTCTGAGGCAATTTAGCAGTTTAGAGTCATTGGAACTATTAACCTTTGATTATTTGACTCGGTTATCGCCTGCCCGTGAGCCTGACTCGCGACTGCTGATCGTTGGGATTACAGAGCAGGATCTGCAAAAGCATGGTTGGCCGCTGTCTGATCAAACGCTGGCCCAACTGCTCCAGCAGCTACAACGTCATAAACCTAAAGTTATCGGTCTTGATCTCTACCGGAACCTTGCTCAGCCACCGGGACAGGAAAAGCTGGCGCAACAGTTGCAAGCATCAAATCTGATTGCCATTACCAATGTAGGGAGTGATCCGAAGGCGGAAACAGTGCCACCGCCACCCAATGTAGAGAATACCCGCCTTGGGTTTAATGATTTAGTCCTTGACCCCGATGGGGTGGTACGACGAAGTCTGCTGTTTGCTCATACATCAGAACAAGAGTATTTTTCGTTTGCTCTGCGAGTTAGCTTGACGTACCTGGCAAGTCAAAACTCCTCCTTCCATTACGATTCAAAGTCATTGCGAATTGGAAAGACAGAGTTTGTGCCGTTGGAATCGACTTCGGGCGGGTATCAAAGTTTGGATGAGAGTGGATATCAAATTCTGTTGCGCTACCATTCACCTACCCAATTGGCTCGGCAAGTCTCCATGAATCAAATCTTAAGTGGACAGGTCAATCCTGAGTGGATGCGAGATAAGGTCGTTTTAATTGGTACGGTGGCTCCGAGCATTAAGGATGTGTTTTACACGCCCTATAGCTCAAGCCAAACCACTGAGATGATGATGCCCGGTTTGGCGGTTCACGCTCAAATCGTTAGTCAAATCTTGGATGCCGTTGCAGGTGAAAAGGCTCAGTATTGGTTCTGGTCTGAGCGAGAGAAATTTCTCTGGCTTTGGGGATGGTCAATTGTGTCTGGCATCCTGGCCTGGCGCTTTCGGCACCCTGCCGCTCTGACTGCGTGGGGGTGCATTAGCCTGGGTGGAATTATTGGAATTGGATATGGACTGTTGTTGCAAATGGGTTGGATTCCGATCGTAGAACCCTTGTTCGGTTGTTTGGCGACAACTGCGCTGGTGGTCAGTCAGCGATTGTTCTATGGTGCCTACCGCGACCAACTCACGGGATTAATGAATCGGGAGGCTTTTTTGCGCCAGCTTCAAAAATCACTCAAGCAAACCAAAGCCAGTAAGCAACCTAAGACTCTGGCTGTCTTGTTTCTGGATCTTGATCACTTTAAGTTGGTTAATGAAGGATTAGGTCATCAGGCTGGCGATCTCCTTTTAGTTGGAGCGGCAAAGCGTTTGAGACAAACCTTACCGAAATTTTCAAAGCTAGCCCGGGTAGGAGGCGATGAGTTTGCCATTGCGCTACAGAATCGAACTCAGGACCAAATAACCACCATTGTCGATGCATTACAGGAGACTCTGGCAATTCCCTATCAGCTTAACCAACAGGAAGTACGACTTACGGTGAGTGCTGGAATTGCTTTGACCCAGGCGGAATATGAGCACAAACCAGAGGACTTGTTGCGGGATGCTCACACCGCCATGTACCGGGCTAAATCGCTAGGTAAGTCGCGGTATGAGGTGTTTGCGACCGGAATGCTCAAAGAAGCCATCGATCGATTGCAGCTTGAAAATGACATTCGACAAGGGATTGAGGCTGAGGAATTCCTTCTATATTACCAACCCATTATTTGTTTCAAGACAGGGCGCATTACTGGTTTCGAAGCGCTGGTCCGGTGGCAACATCATGAACGCGGATTCGTCTCTCCTGCCGCCTTTATTCCCTTGGCGGAAGAAACCGGATTAATTCTTCCCCTGGGGCAATGGATTTTTCAGCAAGCCTGTTATCAAGTGGCTCAGTGGAAGAAGCAGTTTCCGACGTATGCTTCGTTAAACATGAGCGTTAATCTCTCTAGCAGCCAGTTTGGACAACCGAATTTAGTGAACCTGTTAGGCCAGGCCCTCAAACAAGCAGAATTGGGGGGGGATGCCATTAAGGTTGAGATCACTGAAAGCATGGTGATGGGCAATGTTGAAGCAGCGATCGATCTGATGTTGCAGCTTAAATCCCTGGGTTTAAAGCTGAGCGTTGATGATTTTGGAACCGGATACTCTTCACTGAGCTACCTGCATCGGTTCCCCTTAGACACACTCAAAGTGGATCGATCATTTGTCAGCCGTATGGATGAAAGTGATGAAGATAGCGCGATTGTTCAAACGATTATCACACTAGGACAAAAATTGGGGATGGATATTGTGGCTGAGGGCATTGAGAAAGAACGTCAGGCCCAAATGCTGAAGGAGTTTAATTGCGAGTATGGACAGGGATACCTG
>JBAUTA010001233.1:0-3525 GCA_049581985.1 Kovacikia sp. | reverse complement strand
AATTTCGTGAGCTGTTTTACACGCAATTGCTGCCAGAATTGAAACACCAGGGCAAAACCATCGTAGTCATTACCCATGACGATCGCTATTTTCATCTGGCTGACCAAATTTTGAAGCTTGACTATGGTCAATTGGTCGATCACTCTGACAGCGTGAGCCGATGAATGTTTTGATTACGGGTGGAACTGGATTTTTGGGAAAGCGGTTGGCGCTGAAATTGCGATCACAGGGGGATAACGTTACCGTGTTAGGCCGTAATCAGGCCATCGGCACGCAGCTCGAAGCGGCTGGTTTGGGGTTTGTGACTGCCGACTTGCGAGATGCTAAGTCGATCGCCGCTGCCTGCCAGGGGCAGGACTGTGTCTTCCACTGTGGGGCTCTCTCCGCCCCCTGGGGCAGTATCCGTGAGTTTTATGACATCAACGTTTTGGGAACGCGCCATCTGGTGCAGGGCTGTCTGGCAGCTCAGGTGCCGCGTCTGGTGCATGTCTCGACCTCAGCGGTGTATTTCACCTATGCCGACCAACTCCAGATTTCCGAATCCTTGCCCTTACCAGCCCCCATCGGTCCCTATGCAAAAACCAAACAACTGGCGGAGCAGGAAATACAGCAGGCCTATCAACAGGGGTTATCGGTGATTACCATTCGTCCGCGTGGCATCTTTGGCCCCGGTGATACCACAATTCTGCCGCGGTTGCTGCGGGCGAGCGATCGCACTGGCATCCCTCTGATCCGTCACGGGGAGGCAGTGGTCGATCTAACCTACATCGATAATGTGGTGGAGGCGCTCCGATCTTGCCAACGGGCTCCTGCCTCGCTCTCAGGTCGAGTTTATAACATTACCAATGGTGAACCGTTGCCCCTGATTACCCTGTTGCAGCGCCTATCCCAGCACCTCGACACGACCCTTAAATTCAAGCCGATGCCGTTTGCTGTCGCCTATGGACTGGCTACGGCGATGGAAGGGGCAGCAACCCTATTCCCTGGCCCCGAGCCAATTTTGACCCGCTATACCGTGGGTCTATTAAGCTTCAGTCAAACCTTAGCAATCGAGGCCGCTATGACCGACTTAGGCTATCAGCCCCAG
This sequence comes from Kovacikia sp., assembly GCA_049581985.1. GTDB lineage: Bacteria > Cyanobacteriota > Cyanobacteriia > Leptolyngbyales > Leptolyngbyaceae > Kovacikia. The sequence continues at coordinate 2,438 of JBAUTA010001233.1, read as the reverse complement.
GTCACCCTGGAGGAGGGCCTCGCCCAGTTTTCCCAGGGGTGGAAAACCGCTAGCCAGATGGCAGGAGCCGAATGATACCCAGTATTTCAGACCTGACACGGGTTCAGGTGACCTGGCTCAAAACGGGATATTGCACCCATCCAGAAGCGATCGTCTTGCGGGATGGGCGCTGGAAATCCGTCCAATTTCCGGCACTGGTGGCGCTGATCCAGCATCCGACGCTCGGCAATATGCTGTTTGATACCGGCTACTCCGATCGCTTCTTTCGGGAAACTCAACATTGGCCGCAACGCCTCTACGCCCTGATCACGCCTGTTTATTTGCAACCGCAGGAAAGCGCCATGCAACAGTTGCAGCGTCAGGGCATTCCCCCAGAATCGATCCGCTATATTCTGATCTCCCATTTTCATGCTGACCATATTGGGGGGCTGGCTGATTTTCCCAAGGCGGAGTTGATCTGTGCCCGATCCGCCTATGAGGCCGTCAAACACCAGCAAGGGCTGGGGGCTGTCAAAGCAGGCTTTCTTGCTGGACTGTTGCCGCCGGACTTTGAACAACGGGTCCGGTTCGTGGAGGAAACCCCTGGGACCAGGGCCTTACCCGGATGGTTTGATCGTGGATTTGATGTATTTTGTGATCGCAGTTTGCTGGCGATCGAACTGCCGGGACATGCCACCGGGCAACTGGGCTTACTGCTGGTCGATGGGCATGACCGGCCCTATTTTTTAGTGGCAGATGCGTGCTGGTCGAGCCGAGCCTATCAGGAACTCGTGGCTCCTCATCCCATTTCCCAGCTAATTTTTTCTGACCCAGGGGCCTATCAAGCCACGTTGCAAAAACTCCACCAACTCCACCAAAGCCATCCTGAGATTCGCATCATTCCCACCCACTGCGCTGACTTCTGGCGCGAACAAAACCCGATCGACTAGAGCGCCCACAATGAACGCCCTGCTTTCCATTCTCTGGCACTATTGGCAGACAACCCATTGCCGCAACTTCTCCAGCCGTGATGAATTGAGCGCCTGGCAAGATCGGCAGGTGAGGCGATTTCTGCGGCGGGTCTTGCCCCAATCACCGTTTTACCAAACCTACTACCACGGTTTAAATCTTCAAGACTGGCGACAGTTTCCCCTGATTAATAAGTCGATCATGATGGCTAATTTCGATCGCCTGAATACGGCAGGCATTACGCAGGTGGATGCGATGGCGATCGCCCGCCAGGCGGAGGAAAGCCGTGATTTTCGCTCGACTTTGCGAGGCTACACGGTGGGGCTATCGTCGGGCACCAGTGGCAATCGGGGCTTGTTTCTCGTCAGTCAAGCAGAACAACAGGCCTGGGCAGGGACAATCCTGGCTAAGGCGCTGCCCCAATCCATCTTCTCGCGGCAGCGGATCGCCTTTTTTCTGAGGGCTAACAGCAACCTTTACAACACGGTGCAGCGACAACGCATCCAATTTGAGTATTTTGATTTGTTTCAACCGATCGGGCAGCACATTGACCGACTAAATGGGTATGATCCAACCATTTTGGTGGCTCCCGCATCCATGCTGCGGTTGTTGGCGGAGGCAAAAAACCAGGCCAATTAGCGATCACACCGGGTCGGATTGTGTCGGTGGCGGAAGTGCTGGATCCGCTGGATGAACGGGTGATTAGCCAGGCTTTTAACCAGAAGGTGCATCAGCTTTATCAATGTACGGAAGGCTTTTTGGCCGCCACCTGTCCCCAGGGTACGTTGCATTTAAATGAAGATATTCTTGTCATTCAGAAAGACTATATTGATCAGGCATCGGGCCGATTTATGCCGATTATTACTGACTTTAATCGCCCAACCCAACCAATTATTCGCTATCGCCTGGATGACATCTTAACCGAGCGCAGCACCCCCTGCCCCTGTGGCTCTCTCCTAACTGCGATCGCCCAGATTGAAGGTCGCTGTGATGATATTTTTTATTTACCCGATCGCACCCGATCGCACCTGATTCCTATCTTTCCAGATCTGATTCGTCGCGCGATCATCCTCACCTCTGATGCGATTCAAGAATATGCTGCTGTGCAAACCTCCGAAACAATTCAGATCTATCTTAAAGTCCCGGAAACCCAGTGGCTATCGCTCACCTCCAGCCTGGAGACAACCTTAAAAGCCCTACTTGAGCGATCGGGTTGTCAGGTTCCCCCCCTGCACTTTAGCCATTATGAGACATGGACACACTATGACAAAAAGCTCCGAAGAGTTCGCCGAGAAGTTCCCCTCTCCTCCGTCGATATCCCCCACCATTAAACTCTACGATTCCAACACGATTACGACTCTGCCCTGGCCCGACTCAGAGGTTGCCCAACTGGCGAAAAAATACTGGCTACCACTCATGCAGTCAAGGGTCTCCCAGTATATTGACAATATCGAAACTCAACTTTTTGCACTCACCATCGATGACTTAGT
>JBAUTA010001232.1:0-6694 GCA_049581985.1 Kovacikia sp. | reverse complement strand
GTTGCTGATCAGATATCATGAAAAAGCGGCATCTTTTACAGGCTGGCGCAGCCTTTTTCGGCGCACTCTACCTATCACGCTATTTATCTGGGAACTCACACGATATGGCAACTGCAAACAATCAGTTTGAAATCACCAAAACTGAAGACGAATGGCGCAAAATCCTGACCCCCGAGCAATTTAATGTGCTGCGGAAACATGGAACCGAACGCGCTGGCACTAGCCCTCTGGATAAGAACTATACCAAGGGAACTTACGAATGTGCGGCCTGCGAGTTGCCTTTGTTCACTTCTGAAACAAAGTTTGACAGCGGGACAGGCTGGCCCAGTTTTTATGCCCCGATCGAGGGAAACGTTGAAACCACGGTCGATCGCTCTTTCTTTATGACCCGCGTTGAAGTTCACTGCCATCGCTGCGGCGGGCATTTGGGCCATGTGTTTAATGATGGTCCAAAACCAACTGGTCAGCGCTACTGCATGAATGGAGTTTCGCTGAAGTTTATTCCAGCCTAAAGGGCTTGCCAGGAAATGAATTAATCGCAATGAATTAATGGCAATGAATTAATGGCATAGTTGCAGCCATCAGCGATTAGCCATCAGCCGTCCGAGAAAAGCGGACAACGGATGGCCGATCGCTGATTAAGAGGCTGATCCTATACCGACTGCGGTGCAGCGACAGTTAGTATTGCCAATCATAAATTTTGCAAGATGGGGGTTTAGGGGCTGTGCTCCAAACCCCTTTAAAACTTTATTGTTGTTGTATCAGGGATGGCCTTATCTGCCAGGTTTTGTCCTGAGACAGTTCCAAAACAGACTGATGGTAATTGGCCAGGGTCAAACGATGCCCGACGCTCAAGAAGGTGCTCCCGATCGCCCGTAAATGCTGATATAACCGTTCCTCATTGTCGAGATCCAGCGCACTAGTTGCTTCATCTAAAATGACGTAGCCCGGTTTATTTAGCAGTAAGCGGGCGAAGGTGAGCCGCTGTTGTTCTCCCAAGGACAAAACATCCGGCCAATCTTCTTCCGCATCAAAGCCGCCAAAGCGTTCATCCAGATCGGCCAGGTTGACTTGTTCCAGAACTTGCTTCAGATGGGAGTCTTCTCGATCGAGATCGGTATTGGGATAGAGCAATTGATCGCGGAGCGTTCCCAAAATCATGTAGGGACGTTGGGGCAAAAAGAGAATCTGGCCTGCTTCAGGCCGCAAAATTGTGCCCGTCCCAGAATTCCACAGCCCAGCGATCGCTCGTAGCAGCGAACTCTTACCACAGCCACTCGGCCCCATCACCAGCAGCCCCTGGCCAGTGGGTAACTCCACGGACAAGTCTTCGATTAAGGTGCGTTGATAATTGGGAGTTTGGAGGGTGAGATGTTCTATTGCCAGGCGTTGCGACGTAGTTTCTGTTGCTGGTTCAGTTGCGATGGTTTGAATCGTTGGTTGTCGCTCAGCTTCCTCTGAATCAGCGATCCTGTCTGTCTGTTCTAGAAACTCTGCAAAGGTATACAAACGGTTAATACCCGCTCCAAAGGTGGTTAATGACTGGAACCGGGCAACGACTACATTGAGTGAGAAAAAGACTCGCACAAAAGCGCCCTGAGCTTCACTCACTTTACCAACCTCAATCTCTCCTGCAAAAATTGCGGGAGCGACTACCAGCGCTGGCAAGATGAAGGGGATAAATTCATAGGCATTGGTTAACACATTTAAATTCAATTCCCAGATCAACAATCGTTTTACGTTTTCAAAGACTTCCAAAAAACGGTGTTTGATCTGGTTAGACTCCTGTTCTTCGCCCCGGTAAAAGGCGATCGCTTCTGCATTTTCGCGAATTCGCACCAGACTAAATCGGAAATCGGCCTCTTTTTTGAGTTGTGCAAAATTAAGCCGCACCAGGGGTTTACCAAACACCATAGTCGTCACTAAAGTGCCGAGCAGGGCATAGAGCACCAGGAAAAACACAAGGGGACGGGAAATTCCCCACAGTACGCCGCTAAATGCAATGACTGACAAAACAGATTCCACCACCACCAGCAAAAAGGTCAGCGACTCCTGGGTAAAGCTGCGAACATCCTCTGCAATCCGCTGATCGGGGTTATCAATGCCCGCATTTGAGGCATTAAGCGTGTAGTAAGCGCGATCGTGAAAGTAGTGATCCAGAAACCGATTGGTCAGCCAGCGTCGCCATTGCAGGCTGAGACGATCGCGCAAATAACGATAACCAGCGAGTAGCGGCGCATACAATACCAATACGCCAATAAAAATAATGACCGTTTGCCAAAAGCGTGGTTCATCCCTGGCAGAGAGGGCTGAAATTAACACCCCTCGCCGATTATTGAGTACCACGCTTAACCCGGTATATGCCAGCAAAAGCAGCACCACTAGCGACAACAGCCCCCTGGCTTGCCATTTTTCATCCCCCTGCCAGTAGGTCTTGGCGATCGTCCAAAATTGCTGAAATACCTGGAAGTTTAATCGATCCATTTGCTTGGTTTCCTGAGGGTTAGTGCAGAGAGAATTCCGTAGCCCCTATCCAGGGTTTTGCCCAAGGTTAAGGAGGGTCTCCTGGCAGTGTTATAGCCCTACGCAAGCGCGTTAGGACCCTGGAATTAGAGGGTGTGTGGGGGCGAAGCCCCCAGCCAGGGGTTCCACCCCTGCACCCCGTCCTAATCTATAGGAATAGTGTTATAAGTCCGTAGGCGTAATTGAAGTTAGCCCTCAGCGGACAGAACAAAGCCGATCGCGGAGGGCTGCCGTTACAGAAAGTATTTTTAGATCAGGTCAAGGCCCTCTTACTTGAGAGCGCTCAGGCATGAGCACAAAATAACCCCAATAAGCCTTAGGGGCGTAGCATTCGGCAGTTGCGCATTCGGTTATCGACAAGGTTCTTATCCGAATGCTACGCCCTCACGAAAAGCATGAGCGCAAAATAACCCCGATAACTGTAGAACAAGGTTCATGTCCGATAGGGGCGTAGCATTCGGCAGCAATACTTTTGGTCCTCAACAAGGTTCTTGCCCGAATGCTACGCCCTCACGATTAGAGTTGCCAATGTGATACCAATTTAAAAAATGAAGGTTGCAGACGGGTGGGGGGGGCTTTGCCCCCAGCCAGAGGTTCCACCCCTGCACCCCGTCCCCAATCTGCCCTGTTCGCTATTTAAATTGGTATGATTTAATCCGCAATCCTTAGGAAAGATAACTGGCTGGGCGTCATTAAACTAAAGATACCAGTGGGGGTGGAGAGGGTGAAATCCCCTGACTGGGGGCGCAATCCCCAAACCCAGATTGTGGAAGTTCAAACAGAAAATCTCCGGTCAGATCTGCCATCAAAGCACGGATCTGGCTGTCCGCCTTAGCATCGAGGCGGATAGCCAGATCAAAGCCTTCTACAAGCACGCAAGGAAGTTTTGGGGCCAGGTCAAAATTAAATAGAACTATTGGAGAAACTTCTGCCGCCGCCACTGGGGGCACGGTTCTCGCGAGGCTTTGCCTTATTCACTTTTAATTCGCGTCCCAACCATTCGGCACCGTCAAGATCTGCGATCGCCGCATCTTCAGTTGCCTCGTCTTTCATTTCAACAAAGGCAAACCCTCGCTTTCTACCCGTCTCTCGGTCTGTAGGAAGACTTATCCGGGAGACTTCGCCGTATTCTGCGAAGACTTCCCTTAAGTCGTCTTCAGTAGCCTGAAAGGACAGGTTACCAATATAAATAGTCACGCTTCTCTCCAACCAAAGAATGCAACAACAAGTTCAAGAGGATTGAGTAGCATAAATCATGACCACCCAACAATAATCCCTCGAAAACCCTATTTTGTAGAAAATTATAACCGAATCTTTCCTGAGAAAATGCACAAATGTAACAAAATGTCCACCCTCCACTCCCCCCGATTCTTCTCCCCATTCAAAGAATAAGGGTTACAAATGGGAAGCTGGAAGTGGTCCCCAGACCCCGTCCCACACCCCAGCAGAACTCCGATAGACAATCGGCAATAGGCAACGGACATGGGGGGATGAGATGATGGAGAGATGAGATGAAGTTAATAGCGACCACCTGACATTTGAGGAGTAAACGCTGCATGGACACCAAAGCTTTTAAGCGATCGTTGAATAGTTCCGAAAACTATCACCGCAAAGGATTTGGGCATGAAACGGAAGTTGCAAATCAGTTGCAATCGGAATACCAAAGCCCCCTGATTCAGCAGATTCGCAACAATAACTTCACGTTGCAGCGGGGGGAGGTCACCATTCGACTGGCCGAAGCCTTTGGTTTTTGTTGGGGGGTAGAGCGGGCTGTAGCGATGGCCTATGAAACCCGTCAACATTTTCCAACCCAGCGTCTCTGGATTACGAACGAAATTATTCACAACCCTTCTGTGAACCAGCGGCTGCGGGAGATGGAGGTAAATTTCATTTCCGTAGTTGAAGGAAATAAGGACTTTTCTGGAGTGGATTCAGGCGATGTGGTGATTTTGCCTGCTTTTGGGGCCAGCGTCCAGGAAATGCAATTGCTCAACGATCGCGGCTGTACCATCGTTGATACCACTTGCCCCTGGGTATCAAAGGTCTGGAACACCGTCGAGAAGCATAAAAAGGTGGCATACACCTCCATTATTCACGGCAAGTACAATCACGAAGAAACGATCGCAACCAGTTCTTTTGCGGGGAAATACTTGATTGTCCTGAATCTTCAGGAAGCAGAATATGTTGCTAACTACATCCTGAATGGAGGTGACCAGGCAGAATTTATGCAAAAGTTCAACCGTTCCTGTTCTGCCGGATTTGATCCTGATCAGGACCTGGAACGAATTGGGATCGCAAACCAGACTACGATGTTGAAGGGTGAAACGGAGCAGATCGGCAAACTGTTTGAACGCACCATGATGCGGAAATATGGGCCTGACCAGTTAAACCAACACTTCCTGAGCTTTAATACAATTTGTGATGCAACCCAGGAACGGCAAGATGCCATGTTTAGCCTGGTAGAGGAACCCCTGGACTTGATGATGGTAATTGGGGGCTACAACTCCTCCAACACAACCCACCTACAGGAGATTGCGATTGAATGGAAAATTCCCTCGTATCACATCGATAGTGCCAATCGCATTGGGCCTGGCAACCGGATTGAGCACAAACCTTTGAATCGAGATCTGGAAGTGACCGAAAACTGGTTACCCAAAGGTCCCGTTGTAATTGGTATTACCTCTGGCGCATCAACACCGGACAAAATTGTGGAAGATGTGGTAGAAAAAATCTTTGACCTGAAGGTGCTGCATGCGATGCCCCAGGGTTTGCAACACTAGTAGACCCAAACTGAAAGTTTCGGAGGGGGTAAAGGGGGGTTCTCCCCTTTGCCCCCTCGAAACGAAATCCCGGCTTGTGTTTCGAGGCTGGGGCCGTGATCACGACCAGGCTTCCATCCCAGATTCAAGCCTGGGGTGCATTAGACTTGACTGATTTCCGTGGATTCTCGTTACATTGGCCTTACACTCATTACCCCAGACCCTTTCGGGGGGTGGGGGGGAGTTAGACCCCCACATTGCGGGGGTCTGGGGGGAAGTCCCGCGGCAGAAGATTGGGTTTGAGACAAGCTATATGTATACACAGTAGCCTTTTAGGGGCAAAGCCCCCAAACCCCCATGTGGCAAAATTGATGATTTGCAACACTAGCTATTTTTACAAGACCCCTCAAATTTTCGGCATCCTCCCTTGCTAGCACTGCCCCTACCTAATTTCCATTCCTTAATGGAACTGGACGCGATCGCTTCAACAACCTGGATAGAAACGCATAAGCCTGTTTCAGGGGCAAATGTCTGGGTTTTCCCTGGTAAACAATCTGGTACTGATCTGCATATTCACTATCCCCATATCCAGAGATTAAATGGAGATGAAAAGCATCCTCAGCAAGCTTATGTATTTCATCCCTAAAAGCAGCGTTTGAACTAGTCATTCCGCTTCTCCTATCGTTTTCTTCCTATCGTTTTCTATAGATCTATAGCCGCAGCCCTATGGGTGAGAATGGGGTACAGAGGTTTTAACGGGAATGCGACTCGACTCACCGATCAGCGATCGCATCAGCTAAACGGTGGAACCCCTGGGTAGGGCAAAGCCCCTTAATCTCCTGGCCAATCAAGCTGACGATAGCCATAGCTGTTGTACTCAATTCTGTTTTAATCAACTTCAACGTTTTTTTCACCTTCCAATGGGGGTAGGTAATCCCGATCGAAAAAGCACCCCCGATAGAGGGAAGCAGGGTGCAGGGGTTCCGATGGGATGGGAGAGAGGGAGGGAGAGGGGGAAAGGCATTTGCCGATGGGATCGCCAGTTCATCCCAATTTAAATAGCGAACAGGACAGATTGGGGACGGGGTGCAGGGGTTCCACCCCTGGCTGGGGGCAAAGCCCCCACACCCCCATCTGCAATCTTTATTTTTTAAATTCGTATCACAATCCAGATAGGCTCGCTCTATCTACAAGCAACAACTCGCAAACAACAACTTGCGATAGATGTAATTAAGGCACTGTTAGAGATAATCTCTTGGTTGGAAAGAACTTGAGTTGTTATGGTTTTAGATAGAAGCACCGAGACGAAGTACGTCAACGCCCGTAAAACAGATGCTTTTGACATCTTTAACCTCAAGTATTTTGTTGGCTCCAATCCCTACCTTGAGACGACCGCATCTGTTTTCGACTTT
>JBAUTA010001231.1:0-3746 GCA_049581985.1 Kovacikia sp. | reverse complement strand
CCCTGGGACCCATCATCTGGCCCATCATCTGGCCCATCATCGGTGCCCCCTGCATAGATTCCTGCATAGATTAATAATCATTCCAATCAGCAGCCAGGGAGCAGGACGGAGGACTAAGATTAAATTTTGACTGCGAATTTCCATAATGCTGTCAGTCTATTGGTTTTGTTTCGCCATCGGTGGGGTTTTCGTTCTTCTGGCTGCTTTAGGGGGGGTAGATGGCGTTGACTTTGATAACCATGACTTTGGTTTGCATGGGGATACCGATCTGGAAGTGGTGGATCCGGGCGATCGCCCCCCTTTGCCCCCCTTTGCCCGGTCCCAACCTATTCAATCTAATCATCCTTTGCGATTTCTAGCAGGTGTTGTCAACAGCCTTAGGTTTTGGACTTTTGGGGCTTGTTTCTTCGGTCTTACCGGAATTGTGTTATCGCAGCTTCGGTTTGGATTGCCCCCTCTGGTCATCGTGATCGCCGCTGTGGGAATGGGTACTCTCTGTGGAGCAGGGATTTCAGTTACTCTTCGGTCCCTGCGGCGACGGCAGGCCGATAGTTTAGTTCGTGCCACTGATCTGGTGGGTTTAGTTGGCACGGTGGAAATTCCGTTCAGCAGAACCAGCCGAGGCAAAGTTCGACTCAGCGTTAAAGGATCGATTGTGGACTTAATTGCCTACACGGACGAATCCAGAGAACTGATTGCAGGCGAACAAGTCATGGTTGTAGGCACAGAGCAAAATCGACTTTGGGTGGTGTCTGCCAGCAGTCTTGAACACGCTTCAGACGCATTTGATCCAGAGCCGCCATCCTGATCCGCTGCCCCTAAAGACCGTTTATTCCCCTTTCTTGAGTCACTGAAGTTTCATTCACTGTAGATTTCGATGCACCATGAATACTCAAACGACTAGCACTGGCCCTACGTTTAAAGCCCTGTGGGAGCAGGACGGCAGGACCATTCAGGTAGCCCAGGTGGATGTCAATCCTGCGCCTCCCGCCGATGGGAGAAACGGCGGGTTATTCCCTTTCCCTACTGCCCTACCCATTGCCCTATCCATCTTTGGCGTTATCCTGTTCATCTGGTGCGTCAAGAGCTTCATGCAAATCTGTAACCCGAATGAAATCCTCATCCTTTCGGGGCGCAAACACCGGACCGCAGAAGGAGAGGAAGTCGGTTATCGAGTCATCTTTGGGGGACGGGTGATTGCTATTCCCATTCTGGAAACGGTGAAGCGCATGGATATCACGACCATGCCAGTCCCGGTGGAGGTAAAAAATGCCTACTCGAAAGGAGGGACGCCGATCCATATCCAGGCGATCGCCAATGTCAAAATATCCAGTGATCCGGCAATTGTGGGGAATGCGATCGAGCGGTTTTTAGGGCGCGATCGCTCCGAGATTGCCCGCGTCGCCAGGGAAACCCTGGAAGGTAATCTGCGAGGAGTGGTCGCTATGCTGACTCCAGAGCAGGTGAATGAAGACCGTCTCCAGTTTGCCGAACGGATTGCTCAAGACGTTTCCCGCAACTTAGTCAAACTGGGGCTGCAACTCGACACCCTCAAAATCCAGAGTGTGGCTGATGATATGGACTACCTGCGATCCTTTGGGCGGAAGCAAATTGCCCATATTATCCGGGATGCCCAAATCGCAGAGGCAGAGGCCGTAAGTCAGGCGGAAAAAATTGAATCGGAATGTCAACAGCAGGCTGAAGTCGCTAAATCCCAGGCACTTGCCGTGATTCAGCAAAAGAAAAACGAGTTACGCAAAGTAAAAGCAGAGTTGGAACAACAAGCCCGCTCCGAAGAAGAACGCACAAAAGCAGCGGGCAAGGAAGCGAGAGCCAGGGCAGAACAGCAACTGCAAACCGTGCGGGCAGAACTGGAACGCCTGCGTCTAGAAGCGGATAAGGTGCTCCCTGCAACCGCCGATCGGGAAGCCAAAATCCTCATGGCAAAAGGCTCTGCTGCCGAACTGGCAGAAAACGCCAAAGCCTCTGCCATGGTAAATGATCTGTTATCGGACGTCTGGCAGAAAACAGGGGTCGATGCGGCGGAGGTGTTTTTAATCCAGCAAATTGAAATGGTGCTGCAAGAGGCTGCCAAAATCCCGAACCGAATGCACTTAAAACAGGTGAATGTGATTGACAACGGCGATGGCAAATCGCTGGCCAGTCTGGTCAACGTCTATCCCGAAATTGTTCGCCAGTTCCTTGACCAGGTGGAAGACACTCTGGGAATTGATGTTTCGGCTGCCCTGAACCGACGGCATGGTCAACCCAAAGGAGAAGAGTAATGTTAGAAGCCATTGTTGCCTTGTTGGGCATTTTGGGAGTGGGGACGGGGGCGGGAGTGTTTGTCATTCGGAACCTCTACTACATTTGTCAGCCCAATGAAGTGTTAATTTTCGCAGGCAGCTCGCGCCAGCTTTCCGATGGACGGAGAGTCGGCTATCGCCTGGTCAAGGGCGGCAGCAGTGTCCGGGTGCCGCTGCTAGAAAGGGCCCTGCGCATGGATCTGACCAATATGATCATTGAGCTGAAAGTGGCAAATGCCTATTCTAAGGGAGGCATTCCCTTAAAAGTAGATGGGGTCGCCAACATCAAGATCGCAGGTGAGGAACCCGCGATTCACAATGCCATTGAACGACTTCTGGGCAAGAGCCGTCAGGAGATTGAACAAATGGCGAAGGAAACCCTGGAGGGAAATTTGCGCGGTGTGCTAGCCAGCCTGACCCCGGAACAGGTCAATGAGGACAAAATTGCCTTTGCTAAAAGCCTCCTGGATGAGGCAGAAGATGATCTGGAGAAACTGGGATTGGTGTTGGACACCCTGCAGATTCAAAACATTTCGGATGACGTGCGGTATCTGGATTCCCTCGGTCGCAAGCAACAGGCAGACCTGCTGCGAGATGCTCGCATTGCGGAGGCAAAGGCGCAATCAGAGTCGGCGGTTCAGACTGCTGAAAATCAAAAAATTACTGAGCTTAGCCGTCTCAATCGGGATATGGGAATTGCTCGCGCCGAAGCCGATCGCCGGATCAAGGACGCAATGACCATGCGGAATGCGGTGATCGCAGAAGCAGAAGCAGAGATTGCCTCAGAACTTGCCCGCATTCAAGCCGATGTGCCCGTCCAGCAGGAGCGGATTAAGCAGGTCGAGCAGCAACTTCAGGCGGATGTGATTGCGCCAGCAGAGGCAGATTGCAAACAGGCGATCGCCCGTGCCCAGGGAAATGCCGCCCGTATTATTGAAGATGGCAAAGCCCGCGCTGAGGGCACCATGCGGCTTGCGGAGTCCTGGGGGACTGCGGGGGCAAACGCCCGTGATATTTTCCTACTGCAACGGCTGGAACCCTTGCTCAAAACCCTGACCTCAGCCGTTCCCGAAGTCGAGGTGCAAAATGTCACCCTCGTCGATGCCAGTCAGGGCAACAATGCAACTAAAGCGGCTGCTTTTATCGAGCAAATCCGCCAAACCACGGGCATCAACCTGGCTGAAACGATCCAACAATTGACCCATTCCCGGCAAAATCGGGTGTTGGGGCATTTAGACGAAACGATAGAGGACCGATAACCCGACTACGCCTTACGTCGTCTCTTCCTCTGCGTCTGCGTCTGTCACCGGCAGTTGCGGCAAAATCACAGTCGTGATTCGTTCATCGGGTTCCAGCTTAAGAACGATGCTGCCCTTGTCATCCCGATTCTTCAGAGGCACGTCTTCCCGATTTAAGCGTGCAATCCGGTTGGTGCTGGTC
>JBAUTA010001230.1:0-4012 GCA_049581985.1 Kovacikia sp. | reverse complement strand
GGCGGTGGGGTAGATGGGCAAGGTTCATGGTTTAAATCGGTATGAGTTCCCCTAACTTCCTCGTCATCCTGCCCTTTTGAGCACGAACGCCCTTTTGAGCACGAACAACAGGAATACGTGGCAGCGACCCTATTCGCAACAAAAAATAGCCTTTTTATCAAGAATGTCAATCATTCTTTCGAGGGATTCGTTGCCTTTTGAAAGCTTTTCTTTAAAAGAATTAAACTTCGTGAATAAATGATTCGATTCCGTGAATAGATGCTGAAATAAGATTACGAGGAGATGTTTTTTGAAAAAATTAGTCAATCATAAAAAGCTTTACCGAATTGCCCATTCACACCTTCCACTCGATTCCATCCAAAATTTAACGTAGGTCAATTAACTATCCAATCCGGGTTCTGCTTTCCAGCATGAGCCCCGTTTTTAGATAAACATTTGCACCTGGGGTTCTAAGGATGGAAACAAACCAAGCCATAGGAGGAAATCACAATGACCAGAACCATTGTTAATCTCTTGACTTCGGTAATTGCCAGAGAGGCTGAAGAAGTCTTGAGCACCTACTCTAACCATCCCTATCAGCAAGCTTTTTCGATCCCTGATATCCGGCAGGAACTGATTGCCTATGTTCTTAGCCGTGCTCCAGGTTCCTATGCCGTTCTAGACGAAAATAATCAACTCCAGTTAGAAGATTTCCCAGCATTGCAACCCTCTTTTTCAGACAAGCAAGCAATCCGGGCATGGATTCACCAGGGAATCCATCAAATTTTCGATCGCTACTCAGAAAGCATCACCAAACACATTCCAGAAGCAGACGATCCAAGATTGGAACCCTCTCACTGGTTTGGTTAGAAGTGCTGAGAACTGAGCGCTGAGAACTGAGTGCTGAGAATTGAGCATGTTGACTCAGCACTTAATCCTTTCAAAGCCGTTTATCTGCAATTAACAGTTGCTCAAACTCCTCCGCTGGCACTGGACGGCTAAATAGATAGCCCTGCATGGCGTTGCAACCATTTTGCCGTAGAAAATTGGATTGTTCCTCCGTTTCCACCCCTTCGGCAATTACTTTAAGCTGTAAACTTTGGGCCATTGCGATGATTGCTTTGGCGATCGCAGCATCGTTCGCATTGGTCGTAATTTCGCGAACAAAAGATCGGTCAATTTTCAGCGTGTCAATAGGAAATCGCTTCAGATAATTGAGCGAAGAATAGCCTGTGCCAAAATCATCGATCGAGATATGGACTCCCTTCTGCTTTAATTCTTCGAGGATCATCACCGTTGTTTCCACATTTTCCATCACGCTGGTTTCCGTTAACTCCAGAACTAGCGCATCAGGGGTGAGATTGGTTTCCTGCAAAACCTGGGCAATCGTCTCGACTAGATTGTCTTGCTTGAATTGGCGCGCCGATAAATTAACTGAGATTCGCATAGGCAAGCGATTCGTCACCTGCCAGGCTTTTGCCTGCGCACAAGCAGTCCGTAAGACCCATTCTCCGATCGGAATAATTAATCCGGTTTCTTCTGCGATCGAAATAAACTTTGCCGGATAAACCAGCCCCAGTTCTGGATCTTCCCAGCGCAGCAAAGCCTCAGCCCCAATAATCCGACCTGTAATTAAATTAATTTGAGGCTGGTAATATAGCTGAAATTCCAGCCGCTCTAGAGCCTGCCCCAGCTTACTTTCCATTTTTTGTCGCTCGGTTGCCAGAGCGTCAATTTCGGGGGTGTAAAACTGATACCCACCATTGCCCTTTGCCTTAACATGCCGCATTGCCATATCTGCCTGGTTCAGCAACCTGTCCAGGTTGTCGCTATCCTCCGGGTAGACGGCAATTCCAATGCTTGCCTGGAGTTGGGCATAATATCCATCGAGATCGTAGGGTTCACCTAACAATTTCAGTGTTTTCTGGGCAAGCTCGGCAAGAGTTTCTCTAGAAGGGGGATTCGTCACCAGCAGACTAAACTCATCTCCCCCTAAACGCGCAACGATGACTTCTTGCCCAAGTTGCTTGAGCCGCTCTGCCACCAGTTTGAGCAGCAGGTCGCCATTGTTATAACCCAGGTTGGTGTTAATTGCCTTAAAGCGGTTCAGGTTAATACCCAGGACAGCAATTGAAGTCTGCGCTTGTCCAGGGACCAAACGCTGCAATTGAGTCGATTGCAGCACTGCTTCCTGAAACTGGTGATGAAACAAAATCCGATTTGGTAAGTTAGTCAACGGATCCCGGTAAGCCAGTTGGCTCAGGGTTTGAGCAGCCCGCCTCATTTCATCCACATAGGGCTGGGTCACAGTTGCTTGCTTCGTCAACCGAGCGGAAACCGCCCCCAATAATTCAGCCCGCTTAAATGGCTTAGTTAGATAATCATCCGCTCCCAATTCCATGCCTTGCCGCAAATCGATGCGTTCAGATTTTGCACTCAGAAAAATAAATGGGATATTGGCGGTTGCTCCATTCTGCCGGAGTTCGCTCAAAACCTGATAGCCATCACACTCCGGCATCATAATGTCACAAATGATCAAGCCTGGTTCATGGGTCAGTGCCAGTTGGATCCCTGCTTGACCATTATGGGCGCTAATTACCTCAAAACCCTCGGCTTGTAGAAGTTTGAGGATTAAAGTTCGGACGTTGGCGTCGTCCTCAATGACAAGAATTTGAGTCATGCGTTAGCTCTGTGCGTGGGCTATAAAAACTTCTAATGGATACTTCCCAAGAGGTGGCATAGGCTGAGAAGAAGCTACTTTCAGAGTTCCCCTGGCAATTAGAAAATTAACGTTAGAAATGTTGATGCCAGTCTAAGGGAGGATATAATCCAATCGTTTGGGGTAATCCTATCCCTGAAAGCTCCCTATAGGAGATTACAAACCGCTTATCAACAGGCAATTTACAGAATCAGCAGATTAGGTAATTATCTATCTTGTCGGGAATGATGTCTGGTTTTGCTATCAGTATGCTAGAGAAATAGCCCAAATAATTTGGTATCGTTGTTAATCTTCTGTCGCTGGTAATATTTTTCAGCGGCTTTGCCCAATTAGCTCAGGTCATGAAATATGGATCCCGAATTTAGAGAATCTGAATACGCTGATGTCAACGCTCCAGACTTCAAGGTTCAACCGGAACCAGATTTTACGGCGCAGCCTGAAGCTCCCCTGGCAAAAGGTGACAATTCAACCCTTGATCAATCTAAGGAACAGATGAAACAGATTTGGGAGCGGATCTATACCTTTTTGTCTGCCTTACCTGAATATCTCGGTGAGTTCTTTGGAGAATATCGTCGTCCCCTGGTAACCTTAGGGTTGATTTTTGCTTCGGTTGTCTCTGTCAAAATGACCCTGGCCTTGCTAGATGCAATTAACGATATTCCCCTTTTAGCGCCCACATTTGAGTTAGTTGGGCTGGGTTATGCTGCCTGGTTTATCTACCGCTACCTCTGGAAAGCATCCAGCCGCGACGAGCTGACAAAAGACTTTATATCATTCAAGGACGAAGTTTTAGGCGGCAAAGGCACACCCAAACCCTAGGGTAGCAAACGCTAAATTTTGCACCATGGGGGTTTGGGGGCTTCGCCCCCAAGCAGGGATTCCCCCCTTCACCCCTTTCAAAACTTTTTTTGTTGCACCAGGGATCAGTTGTCTTCAATTTGATGCCCTGAGCAAGATCTGGGCGCAATTCATGGGCGCAATTCAATTAAAAAGGATTTGGGGGTGGGCGGGCTTCGGCGATTGCCCCCCACTCAATCGTTAAACAAGCGCTCAGTCATGACCCACTTGTTTAATGGCCCAATCGTTTAACGGTTCAGCCGGACTTTCAACCGAATACGGATTGATCACGATTGCGGCACGGGTTGGCGATCGGATGGATTTGGGCTGGGGGTAGGGGAGAAGTGCTTTGCAAGCAGTTCCGGGATTTCTTGAGGCGTAACCCGGCTATAACGGCATTTACCTGGCATAACGACCAGATTAGGACCTGCTTTGCAATCTTTCATGCAGCCTGTGCCCCGAATGGTGACCTGTTCT
>JBAUTA010001229.1:0-2205 GCA_049581985.1 Kovacikia sp. | reverse complement strand
AAACGGTCGGGCACCCCAGGCGGGACAGTTGTGGCGGAGTCAGGGGCATGCGGAAACCCTGCGATCGATCGCCCATACCCAGGGCGAAAGTTTCTACCAGGGTAAGCTGGCGACCCAAATGGCTGCCTTTGCCGCTGAAACTGGCGGATTGTTGACCCAAGCCGACTTAACAGCCCACCGGGCAGACTGGGTTGAGCCAATTGGCACCCAATACCGGGGCACAACCGTCTGGGAGATTCCCCCCAACACTCAGGGCATCGCCACCCTCATGGCCCTCAACATTTTGGAGGGGGTTGACCTGGCAGGCTGTCCCCGTGAGTCGGTAGAAAGCTACCACTGGCAGATTGAGGCGATGAAGCTGGCCTTTGCCGATACCCACCGCCATGTGGCTGATCCTGATTGGATGGAGCTAGAAAGCCATCATCTGTTGAGGAAGGACTATGCGAGCGATCGTCGCCAACTCATCGGGAACACTGCCATTCCAGTGGCGGAACCCGGCCTATCTCAGGCAGGAACCGTTTACCTGGCGGCAGCCGACGCTGACCTGATGGTGTCTTTCATTCAATCTAACTACCTCGGTTTTGGGAGCGGCATTCTCATCCCAGGGACAGGGATTGCTCTGCACAACCGGGCCACCGGATTTGTGCTCGATCCAGGCCATCCCAACCATGTCGCTCCAAACAAGCGCCCGTTTCACACCATCATTCCCGCTTTTCTAACCCGTGACGGACAACCCCTGGGACCCTTCGGCGTCATGGGTGGGCCCATGCAACCGCAGGGACAACTCCAGGTCGTTGTTAATCTAGTGGATTATGGGATGAATCCCCAGGCCGCGTTAGATGCTCCCCGCTGGCAGTTTGTGCGAGACAACTTTGTGTTTCTAGAAGCCAGCGTGCCCGCTGCGATCGCAACCGCTCTTGCCGCAAGGGGCCACAAAATTCAATCCGGCAACTTCTTCGGCAGGGGTCAGATAATTTTGCGAGAAAATGGGATTCTGCTTGCCAGCTCAGAACCTAGAGCCGATGGTATTGCCCTGGCCTGGTGAAGCGCGTGGAGCTGGGCAGAGCAGGAAAGGATAAGGGTATTCATCCGGTTCTCTTCACCCGATCGGAGGAACAAAAAGAGTGATGTGGAATTCCGTACCTTCAGGATAGACTGACCTCAAATTGACTACTAGGGTTGCAAACACTCAATTTTGCAGCAGGGGGGGTGGGGGCTTCGCCTCCTAGCAAGGGTTCTACCCCTTCACCCCTTTCAAAACTTATTTTTGTTGGACTAGTCGTCCGTCAGGATCGATTCGAGCGGCAACTCAAATTTGCAAAACCCATATCCAGGGGCTTTGAGAGTTTTAGACCCTACAAAACAGTCTTGACAAACCACTAGATTTTCCTTGGTGTAAGAGGTTGAAATGCTAAATAGACTTTCTCAAGCTGCTGTAATTACCTTTTTACTGAGCTTAATTGTAGGAGTAGGTTCTCTGAAGCTTTCCCACCCATCCGCCCTATTCGGTCATTTAATCACACATCGCGTTAGCAGCTTGATTCCCTATCCAGTAGCTAATCAACCAAATTAATAAGGATTAGTAAGGCAAAGGAATGCCTCCTTAGGGCAAGCCCCAGTTGTTACTCCGCCCCCTGGGGCGGGGAATTTATCCAAAGAGATTAAACAAATTGGTGAACTTGATTTTTCATATCACTGCCCGATCTGACTGGCAGCAAGCCCAGCAAACCGGAATTTATCAAGCCGATAGTTTGGAGACTGAAGGCTTTATCCATTGCTCTACACCAGCCCAGGTTATTCGCACTGCGAATACATTTTTTGTGGGCCAATCAGGGTTAGTGCTGCTCTGCATTAACCCTGAATTGGTTCAACCTGAAATTCGTTACGAAGCGGCAGATGGCGATCGATTTCCCCACATCTATGGACCGCTTAACCTCAATGCCGTCACCCAAGTCCTTGCGTTAGAACCAGATGCGGAGGGCAAATTTGCATTGCCCCAGGACCTATAGCGATCCTATTTGGATTGTGAAAGCCTTTCCCTCCAGGGAAAGGCTTTCACAACTCTTCTCCATCCCCCCTAACCGATCGGACGATTGCCAGGATAAACCGCATGGACATATTCACTTCCTGATTCAGGCCATCCCTGGCGGTAGGTGGCTTGCTCCGGTTTGCCCCAGCCTAGTTGCAAAATAATTTCCAGACATG
>JBAUTA010001228.1:0-3285 GCA_049581985.1 Kovacikia sp. | reverse complement strand
GGGCAGCAGACTAACCCTAATCACCGGGTTGAAAGGGCTTCCGAATTTCAAAGGAAACTGGGTTCAGTGGCTTTCTTCTGACCTTGGCAGGCTGGATATTTTGACTAACGCGAAGGGGGGGGACCGCTGGCTCAGGCATTTCTGGCTCTTCGTGATCGGGCTGGAAGGGGAGGTCGGGCTGGAAGGGGAGATTAGGCAGTTTGTCGGAGTTGGACGCGATCGCCAACAACGCTCCCCCCAGAATAAAAAATGGGAGTGGCAATGAAACCTGTTTGATCCATTGAAACAACTCCGACGCACCAAACAACAAGATAAAACAAGTAATCCAGATTCTCATCATTGAACCCAGTCTAGCCAGAGGGAATATACTTTACACCGCAGGATAGCCGATTTTTCAGGTTTTGAGTGATGAGACAGATTGGGACCGATGCAAACAATATTCTCTGATCTGCACTCATGCCATAGACTGACTTCCCCAACCCTATCCGTTCTCATTCTTCTCACCCTTGCTGCGCTCCTCTCTCCGTTACACTAAACTCAATTGGCTAGACGGACAATCTATGGAGTCAAATAAACAGGTCCCAACGGTAACTCAGCAGCGGGTGCAAGAATTGAGGCGACTGATTCAGCGGGCGAGTTATGCCTACTACGTCTTGGACGACCCAATGATGGAGGATGCGGTTTACGACAAGCTTTATTACGAACTTGTCGATCTAGAAACTCAATTTCCGGAGTTGATCAGTCCTGATAGCCCAACTCAGCGGGTAGGTGAGCGCCCAGCCAACCAGTTTGTTTCAGTCAAACACAATATCCCGCTTTACAGTCTGGAGAATGCATTTGGCAATGAAGACCTGGTCAAGTGGCAGGAACGCTGGCACCGGGTCGCTCCTGATGTCAGCGATTTTGACTATGTGTGTGAACTCAAAATTGATGGGTCTGCCCTGGCCCTGACTTACGAAAATGGGGTGCTGGTCAGGGGCGCAACCCGGGGCGATGGAATTGCCGGAGAAGAAATTACCCAGAATGTTAAGACGATTCGTTCCATTCCCCTGCGCTTAAACCTGGACAATCCACCTGCTCTGGTAGAGGTTCGCGGAGAGGCATTTTTGCCGCTTGACTCATTTCAGCAGATCAATCAGGAGCGTCAGGAAGCAGGCGCATCCTTATTTGCCAATCCCCGTAATGCGGCGGCGGGAACCCTGCGGCAACTCGACTCCCGGATTGTTGCTAAACGGAAACTCGATTTTTTCGCCTATACGCTACACATTCCCATCGCTGAAAGTCGAACCTCAGAAGTTAGTGGCGCAGAAACCCAGCTTGATTTACTAGCCAATAAAACAGAAATCCAATCCCACCAGGTTTCCACCCCACCTCTTCCAGTCCCTACTCCCCAGACTCAATGGGACTGCCTCGAACTCTTGAAGCAAGTAGGGTTTCGCGTCAATCCGGAGCGATCGCGCTGCGCCAATCTGCAACAAGTGCAGGACTATTGCGATCGCTGGTTCACCGATCGCCACAACCTTTCCTACCTGACCGACGGGGTGGTGGTCAAGCTGAACTCACTGGCGTTACAGGAACAGTTGGGCTTTACGCAGAAATTTCCCCGCTGGGCGATCGCGCTTAAGTATCCAGCGGAAGAGTCCCCCACGGTGGTGGAAAACATCAGCGTCAATGTGGGACGCACGGGAGCAGTGACCCCCCTGGCCGAAATGCGTCCGGTGCAACTGGCAGGAACTACGGTTTCACGGGCAACGCTGCATAATGCCGATCGGGTAGCTGAACTGGATATCCGTATAGGCGATACCGTGATCGTGCGGAAGGCAGGAGAAATCATTCCAGAAGTAGTCCGGGTGCTGCACGAACTGCGACCGGAAGGAACCCAACCCTTCTATCTGCCCACCCACTGCCCGGAGTGTGGGCAACCCCTGGTTAAGCCAGCGGACGAGGCGGTAACCCGCTGTATCAATGCTTCCTGTCCAGCGATCGTGCGCGGAGCCTTAGTTCACTGGGCCTCTCGCAATGCGTTGGACATCAATGGCCTGGGCGAAAAGTGGGTGCTCCAGTTTGTGGATACCGGGTTGGTGAAATCGGTGGCAGACCTTTACGACCTGACCGCCGCACAATTGATGGAACTGGAACGCATGGGGCAAAAGTCAGCAGAGAAGCTGATAGAAGCGATCGCCCAATCCAAACAACAACCCTGGTCCCGCGTCCTTTATGGTTTGGGTATTCGCCATGTGGGTAGCGTCAATGCCCAAACCCTGACCGTACAATTCAACGATGTCGCGCAATTGGCGATCGCCGCCGTAGAAGACATTGCTTCGGTCTATGGCATTGGTAATGAAATCGCCCAATCTGTTTACCAATGGTTCCGAAACCCTGCCAATCAGGAACTGATCCAACGACTCCAGGCTGCGGGCTTACAACTCCACGCCGACCCGCCGACCCCCTCCACTTCCCACTCCCCAGCTCTTTCCGGCAAAACCTTCGTTATCACTGGAACGCTCCCCACCCTGAAGCGGGAGGAAGCCAAAGCCCTAATTCAGAAGGCAGGCGGCAAAGTAACGGAATCGGTTAGCAAGAAAACCGATTATCTGGTAACTGGGGCAGACGCTGGCTCCAAATTGGAAAAAGCCCAGTCCTTAGGAATAGCCCAACTATCGGAAGCAGAGCTTTTGGAACTCCTGGAAACTCAAGATTGACCCAGCACCACCTCACAAGCCCTAGGCAAGAACCTTGCGGACGGGTTATCTGGCCTTTGCAATCACCGTTCGATGGCGGGGACTGTTGGCGGCGATCGTCGGTTTCTCAAAGCCCGCCTCAACCAGTGCCTGTCCTAAATCCAGGGCAAAGTATTGATCCAGATAGGGCTCGGTACTTTTGAGCAGCGTCAGAATGTAGGGTGGCATCTTTACGAACACCTCTGATTTGGGATTCATATCCATTAGGGCAAAGTATCCCCCCGGTCGTAGCAAGCGACGGGCTTCCTGGAAGATAGCAACGGCTGCACTCTGCGGCAGTTCGTGAAAGACCAGACAGGCCGAGACAAGATCAAAAGATGCCGTAGCAAGGTCGGTTGCTTCAGCGGCAGCATGGAGCCACCGGATCGGGGGTGGAGAATCGGGCGTGGGATGAGGGGAGGCGATTTTAGCTCGATAGTTGGCAACTGTCAGGAAGTAAGGAGACAGATCAACGCCCGTGATGCTTGCCCCTGGATAAATCGCTTGCATGGCAAATGTACTCATGCCGACGCCGCATCCCAGATCCGCAATAGCTTGAGGTGCC
>JBAUTA010001227.1:0-2342 GCA_049581985.1 Kovacikia sp. | reverse complement strand
CTGGATAGGCAGGGAAGCAGGCAGCGCTGAGGCTGAGACGCAGGGCATTCCCTTTTTTGAGGCAAATACAGGTGGGCTGGAGGGTAATCCGCACGGGCGAAGTTGACTGCTGGGAGCTGATTCGAAGGTAGCCCTGGCTGAAGCTATAGACGTTGCCCGTAGGGTGAACTTCAGACAGTACGGCACATAGGTCAAAGCTGGGAGTATCTGCCGTGCAGTAGATCAGGGCCACAGCTTCCCCGGTGAGAAGCAGATCGGCGGTCAGGCGTTGCGAGGTGTAGGTCAGGATATCGGTGCGGCAGTCGAGGCTGGCGCGATCGTAGGGACCCGCAGGAAAAGCTGCGTGACCCCCAAGGGCAGGGGCGGGTCGCCAGGGGTCGTGGATGAGGATATCGGGGGTTGGGCGTGGGGGTTGGGGATTGGGGTGTAAGCTGCCTTCGCGATCGTCCAGGCTGGCTAAGCCTGTGCTGGCCAGAAAAAAGCAGGTAGGAGGTGGGGAAACCCAGGTGTCGTAGGAGTGCCAGCGGTTGCTGCCCATTTCAAACAGAAGCAGGGGAGGCTGGTTGAGCAAGCCAGTGTCAATGCCCTTAAGGAAATGGTCAAACCAGCGGATTTGGAGGCGATCGCAGGGGCTAGCAGCTTCCGGTCCAAAGTCTACTGCACCGACTTTCCGCTCCCAGGGCAGGTGGGCCCAGGGACCAATCACCCCCTGCTGACGATGGACACTCCGGGCTGCCATTGCTTGATACAAAGCCAGGGTGCCACGCAGATAGGTATCGAACCAGCCACCGATGTGTAGCATGGGCAAATCCACATTGGGCAGGTGGGTTTTGGGAGAGAGGCTGTCCCAAAATTCGCCCGCTTCCGGATGATCTAGCCACTCGTGGTAGTGGGAATCAGGGGCAAGGGTTTCCAGGAGGCCGGAGCGGGTTGGCACTGAGTCACCGAAAGTCAGGTTTCTGGCAGCCGCTGCTAGGGTTTGATGGGTAGCAGTGTCTCCCTGCAGGCGAGCTGTTTCTGCCGCCAGTTGGATTGCCCAGCCCAAATTTGCCTGGAAACAGAAGGCACCCCCTTCATAGGCCCAATCCGTATAGAGGTCATAGCCCACCATGGCAGGACAAATCACCTTTAAGGGAGCAGGTTGGTTGACCGCTGCATAAAGTTGGGTCATCCCCTGGTAGGAGAAGCCATACATACCGATCGCCCCTGTACTTCCGGGCAGATCCGCAGCCCACATGACTGCGTCATAGCCATCGTTAATTTCGTTGGCAAACAGTTTGAATTCTCCCGCCGAAGTGCCGCGTCCGCGGACATCCTGCACCACTACAAGATAACCGTGGGCCGCATACCAGATGGGATGGGCATAGACGACCGTGGAGGCGATCGCCCGACCATAGGGCTGACGCATCAACAGCACCGGAAATGGACCCGCCGCATCCGGATAGTAGAGATCCGCATCCAAGCGCACGCCATCACGAGTTAGCATGGATGCGGTTTGTTTTGGATGGACGTTTAGCACGACCCCCTACCACCCCCTGGGCGCACGACCAAAGAGCTTCGTCAAATCTCTCAGATGATCGCGAACGTCGTCGGTTAATTCTTCGCCCCGGTAGCGCCATTCCCAATTGCCTTCGGGTTTACCAGGAAAGTTCATGCGGGCGTCGGTGCCGTACCCAAAAACGTCTTGCATGGGAATGATGGCAACATTGGCGATTGAACCCAGGGCTGTGCGAATCAGGTTCCAGTGGATACCGTCCTTGCCCGTGCCGCCCAGGTACTCAAGCAGGGTATTTTTTTCGTGGTCATTCAGCGACTCAAACCAGCCAACAGTCGTGTCGTTGTCGTGGGTTCCCGTATAGACCACACAGTTGCGGGGGTAATTGAAGGGTAGAAAGGGATTGGCAGGATCGGACCCAAAGGCAAAGTGCAGCACTTTCATGCCAGGAAATTCAAAGCGATCGCGCAGTTCCTCCACTCTGGGGGTAATGACCCCCAAATCCTCTGCCATAATCGGCAGTTCTCCCAACTCCTGCCTCAGGGTTTCAAAAAAGGCGTATCCCGGTGCTTTCACCCATCTGCCCTTGATCGCTGTTGTTTCGCCCTTGGGAACAGCCCAAAACGCTTCAAATCCCCGGAAATGGTCGATCCGGATGTAGTCCATATAGTCGCGTAAGGCTCGAAAACGCTGAATCCACCAGGCAAAGTTGGTCTTTCGGAGTCGTCCCCAGTTATAGGTTGGGTTGCCCCATAGTTGCCCGGTGGCGCTGAAATAGTCCGGTGGTACCCCTGCCATCATGGCGGGTTCTCCGGTTTTCACATCCAACGAAAAGTTTTCCGGGTTT
>JBAUTA010001226.1:0-2773 GCA_049581985.1 Kovacikia sp. | reverse complement strand
GGCTTGTAGTGGGGTTAAGGCAACTCCAACTAACAAGGCAACAAGAAAAATCGGATATATTCTAAACAACCTCTCAACTATGAATTGAGCATAACTCTTATGTGGATTGGTATCTAGCAGCAAGAAGATGACAAATCCACTAAGGATGATAAAAACATCAACGGCATATCCATTTTCCAATAGCCATGATGCAAATATAGGTAAAGACTTTGAATCTGTAAAGCCGCTAAATACTAATGCATGACCTAAAAAAAACCACCATGCTAAAAGCGCTCTTAATCCTTCAAATTCAGTAATTCTCCTGAATGTTAATCCTTTTGTCTTTTGTAGCATAATGTGACTCTTACCCTTCTAAGCCTCTATATTGCTAGACTTCTATTTCACTAGTCAGGCTGCCTATATAGACATTTGCTTTTGTGTCTCCAAGCTGTAGAACGACCGATGCTGATGTGGGCTCTACGTCGTAACTAAAATCGATGCCTTTAGCGATATAGCGATCGTCTTCAGTGCGTCTAAGCACAATGCTTGCAGTTTGAGCTTTTTCGTTGCCCAAAAGTGACTTAAGGCCCAACAGAATTGCAAAGTAAAGACGAGGATCAGGCTCTAGAATGCCGAGCGATCGTTCTTCAGGTGAAAAAACATTTTGGTAGAAAGCACTGCGATGGAACTGGGCAATGGGAGGCAAACTCAATAGAGTCGCAGATGGAGCCGTATCTGGCAGTGCGGCCCCCGTTCCCAGAAGCATACCGTCGTCAGGGTGCCCCAGCTCACGCGCCTCAATCGCTTCAATCACAATCTTAAAAATCTCAGCAGAGGTCGGGTGAATTGAAGACGTGAGCCATCGAGTATCTGTGACTGGCAAATCAATCAGCACAGAGGCAAGCGAGATCAATTCAGAGGCATCTCGATGACAGATATGGATCGCCTCAATCTTTCTTTCCTGGGGATTATAGAGATACCAGAGCCTACCAGCTTCATTGTGGACAGCGGACCAGCCCAACATCTTAAAGTCCACTGATTCCCAATTCCGGTACAGAAGCGTCCACGGGGCTCCCACCATCGCCAAGGATTTACGGGCATGCACCCTTACTGGCAGCCGATCGAAGGCGCTGAGTTGAGTTAAGTTGCCAGTAGCCCAACCATTGGCAAGCTGTTTTGCTTGCAGTTCTGCTTCGGTCGCAGATAAAAAGCCAGAGGCATCACCTAAAACGTAAATATCCGATCGCCCAATCACCCTCCCTCGTTTAAGGTCAAGGTCCAAAATCGTTTTGGAGCTGCCATCCATGGGGGGTAGGTTTAATTCTGGAACCCCGTCATACATCAGATGGTCAAAGTCAACAAGCTCTGTTTTGCCCTTAACTTTGATGGTTAGACCATTGTCTTTGCGCCCCTGAATTTTGGCAGATACAATGATCCGCACCCCTGTTTTTTCCAGCTCTCGCCGAAAATATTGAAACGCTGGCAGATGGTTCAGTAACGGTGGCGATGTGAAAATGACGGTCGTTACCAGACCTCGATCGACCGCAATGCTGGCATAGGTTAAGGAAGCAACATTGCCATCCGAAACGATGACCAATTTGCCCGATGGAATTTCCCAGAACTCCTTTAAAGAACAGGTCGCTCCCAGCAAAGCCCAACCCACCTGTCGATTGCCCGTTGCCAGCACAAGCCGATCGAAGCGGATGGTTTCGCCAGTGTGCAGCATCACCTCCTGTCCCTGGACAGCCGTCACTTCTCCCTGGATCACGGGGTAACCAAGTTCCTTAAAGCTCTGTTCAGTTGCCCGTCGCAGGGAGGTCACGAATTCCCTCCCTTTCTCTACCACAATTGCAGGAGACTGATCTCGGTAAGTAGTGAAATACTCCGACGGCATACAGCCAACATTGACACATTTGCCGCCAAAAGCATCATCGCGGGCAATCAAAGTGACGTTGGTGTAGCCCAATCGATGCAGCGATCGGACAAACGTAAAGGCAGCAATCCCAATCCCAACCACGACAATCGTTTCATCCTGGCGCACGGGCAGATCTGGACTTTGAGGGATATTCAACCATTTAACCGGGTTGATATATCTGAATTTACCCATGTCAAATCTAATTTTGTAAAACAGTCCTTGATCAAAGGCCCAGGCAAATGAATTGAATAGGCTTTTTCCCAGGTTGACGCTATCGAGCGATCGCCAGAACCGTCGCCACGGCATAGTGATCGGAATGACTGATACTGACCTGGAAGTTGAATCTGGCATTAATGAAGTCATGGATTGTGCTGATAAGGGGGCGTCCTTGACGATGCTGTATCTGAATTTCATCCATTCGCAGTTGAATCAGTTCAACAGCCGATTTCTTGAAAGCTTCTTTGGCACAGAAGATGCCACACAGGTGCATTCGCGGTTCCGATTTGAGCAACGCATAGGAGATTTCTTCATTACTAAACTGGCTTTGATAGAAATCATGGGTGCGATAGTTAGACGTTACTGGCAGGTGATCAATTTCCTCAATATCTACCCCAATAAATAAGCCACTAAAGCTCGATGGTTGCGATCGCTCGCCATCAGTCGGCACTGAAGCGCTAGCTGGCTGACTGGCGGCTGGCGTGACGATCGCGGTACTGCCATTTCGCCCCTGACCAACCTGCGCGGCAATCCGATCGATTGTCCAGGCATCGCCCAAGGGCGGCAGCTTTTGATTGAATTTACGTTCCAGCGCACTCTGGATTTTTAGAATATCAATGGAAGATGTCACGCCCAACATGCGTAAACTGCTATCCGGTGTCA